>JAAYJR010000494.1 GCA_012522835.1 Bacteroidales bacterium | reverse complement strand
GAAACGTCTGTCATTCCGTTTGATTTCCGGATTATTGCCATTGGAACCCTGTCAAGATAATTGTATTTAACCTTAACATTGATGTTATATCCGGTAAATATCCCGTGTGGGATAATTCCGATTTCCGGAGATCCGTTCCATTTTATGCGGTTTCCGGTGATTACTGCTGCGTCAAGATTGTTGTTGTAGATACTGGGGATTTCGTCTCCGGCGCAAAGCATGTATCCGTAACGGTTGACAGATGTGATTGAATTATTTTTAAAGGTTAATACAGAAGGGGCTAAACGTGAAATATTAACTCCATACCATTTGTCATCATTGTTTGTATATGTTTTTCCTTCTATTACCTGTACAGTCTGGGCATTAACCAGTATTCCGGCCAATGAAATTGATAGTATTAGTATGAATTTCATGCAGTTCAATAAAAATGTTTATTCCTTTTGACAATCACCTCTATTTATACGTCGGACAATTGCCGGTGTTACACTAACGGCGTAAAAGTAGAAAAATTTTACAATCCGGGTAAGAAACTAAACAATTATGCATAATTAGCTGAAACAGAGGAATAAATATTAAAGGCGGATGTGATACCTAACAATAATTCATAATCAGCTAATACAAAGGAATAAATGTTAAGGCAATCCGGCATATGTAACTATAGCGGTACATGAAATGAAAAAGAGATACAATATGAAACAATCATGTAAAGAATTTACATACGGTTATGTTTTTAGATTCATGGGAGATTCTCCCGACAAACCAAAGCAGTTCTTACGATAGGACCGGCGCAATTCCCCGAAAGGTCAGGGCAGTCCTTTCGGGTCAGGGCAGTCCCCCGAAAGACCGGGGCAGCCCTCCGATGAACCGGGGTAAGTACACGATGAACCGGGGCAAATCCCCGATGAATCGGGACTAGGTATTTGACCGATAAAATTAAATTTCAGACAGATGAAAATATCCTTTTTAGATTTTCACTGGAACGGCAGGGGAGAGGCTGATAAAATTGATGAATACTTACCTGTTCTCACCGTTCATAATCTGCCTTTCATCAGAAAAAACCGACTGTTTCTGTAAATTTTTCAAATTTTACGAACATCTTACCCTGCCCATCGTTTAAACAAGTGATTTTTCATATATTGTATTATTGCATTTACATTGTCAGATAATGAGGTATAAGTTGAGTATGATTTAAAAATCCGCTTTATTCGGAACGGGATCTTTAGATCACATTCTCAATTAGTTATGTAAGAAAGCTCATGGGACTGACGGGGCGGAAGCATGCCCGGACGCGAAATATTTAGTAATTTAACCATAACAATAACCAGCTGTCATTTTACCAGAATATGAATAAATCTTCCCTTAAAGTCCTGACTGTTGTAGGGACCCGTCCTGAGATAATCCGCTTGTCAAGGGTGATGGCACTTCTTGATCAGCATTTCAATCATATTATTGCGCATACAGGACAAAATTATGACTATGAACTGAATGAGGTATTTTTTAAAGATCTCGAAATCCGGAGGCCCGATTTTTTTCTGAGTGTGGATGTTTCTTCGCTTGAAGCATCGGTCGGAGATATAATCCGGAAATCAGGTGAGCTGCTGAGAAAGGAAAAGCCTGATGCATTACTGGTACTGGGAGATACCAATTCCTGTCTGTCGGCCTAT
>JAAYJR010000366.1 GCA_012522835.1 Bacteroidales bacterium | reverse complement strand
TGCAGGAGCTGCCGAACTAACCCGCAATCCGCGGGCTCTGGCATCAGCCCTGCGAAAGATAAGTGACGATCCATGGATTGAAGCCGTTCAGAACAGGGATGTGGCACAGATGTTTATTGATAATCCCAGGCCTTCTGTTCACGGTTTTTCATGGGATAATTTATTTTCAACTCATCCCCCGATAGAAAAAAGAATCGGACTCCTTGAACAATTCACATAAAATTAGTTTAATTTAAGGCAATTCAATAAGATCATATAGTAAATTCAAATTTTTAAAAATTAAGGATAATGGCAACAAAGAAAAAAATTACCAAAGTCGGGGGTGACGAGCCCTCTTCAACCCAAAAGGAAACTAATTTCCCGGAAGCCGAAGCAGAAAAAAGGCAAGCCGAAAATGGCAGTAAAATGTTTGAGGCAAGCCCTGAAAGCAAGGGAAAAGCTAACCAACTCCGCCTATTTGCATTTTTGGCATGGATCATAGCTATTGCAGGACAAATTTTTGCAATCATGAAACTGCTAAATGATGAAATGCTCGTCTACCTTATTATTGCCATTATTGTCATCCTTGCACTGGCAATTACCGCATCTGTGCTTTGGAAGAAAGCCAACAGGCTGGATCCTGCATCAGAAAAAGAAAAGGTCAGGTTCTTTATTCAAAATCAACTTGGGGCAATAATGGGGGTTTTGGCATTTTTACCCCTGGTTATTCTTATCTTCACAAATAAAAATCTCAGCAAGCACACAAAAGGCATTGCCGGTTCGATTGCGGTAGTTGCATTGCTCATAGCAGGCATTACAGGAGTTGATTTTAATCCGGCCTCTATAGAACAATATACTGAGCAGACTAAAGAAATTGAAATTTTAAACGAAGGTTTTAATAATGTCTACTGGACTCCTTCTGGTACCAGATATCACCTCTACCAGGACTGTTCATATATTAATACTGACAGGACCTCTGAAATTTTCGAAGGGACTGTTGCCCAGGCAAGGGAACTCAAAAATATTACACAATTGTGCAGCAGGTGTCGTGAAAGAAGAATGAAAGAAAAAGGAATTACTGAAAATGATTTAAAGACAAAATTGACTGAAGAACTTTCGAAGATTGTGGAATAAGTACCTGATTTAAAATCAGGTAAAAAGTGGATTTGTCAATAGTTTTATTATATTTACTTCAAATAAGGATTTTATTCCAAAATTAATAATTATGATAACAAATGAAATTGGCCTGAATGCGGGGAAAATTTGGAATCTGCTTAATGAGGAAGGAGACCAACCTGTAAAGAGTGCAATGAAAAAACTCAAAATGTCAACTGCTGACTTTTACATGGCTTTGGGATGGCTCGCCAGGGAAGATAAAGTCTGTCATTTTGAGAAGGATGACGTATTATCAGTTTGTCTGAAATAACAGTTAAGAGGCAGTTGCTTCCTAAAAATAAATCCAAATTACTGATATAGAAGGAAAGCTACTGTAATAACAATTAAACTGCAGGATATTTATAAATAACCAGATAACTTATAGCCTGGCCTGTTAAGTTCATGTGTCAAATTTCATAATAAATTGGGAAATTTTTTATAAAATCTTTATACAGTAACCATAATCTTTAATACCATCTTTATGAAATAGCCCTCAAATTTGCCTTGAATTTTGAATTAACAGGGGAAATGAGCCACAGTTTAAATTTAAGGCTGATAATCAGGGTAATAGGTAGAATTTCAATTATTGTAACTGTTGCTTTGCTGATAACAGCAATAATTGCATTGATATTTTCAGAAAGTGTCAGGCCATTTTTATACTCTTCATTTATAACTATAGCTATAGGTATAGTTTTGAATTATTTTCCCAAAGTTCAAGCCAACGAGGAGATCATTCAGCGCAAAGACGCTTTCTTCTCGGTTACCGTTTCCTGGTTTTATAT
>JAAYJR010000328.1 GCA_012522835.1 Bacteroidales bacterium | reverse complement strand
GTCAAGTCCCTCTTTCTGAAATGCAAATATGGCCCTGCGCATATGAACAGCACTTGTAACAAGAATAATATGTGCGTTATCACTAAACAATCTGATAAATTCAGAAGCCTCCATCCTGGTATTTTTCGGAAGAGGCTGTTTTTTGATATAATTTTCATCCACACCCAGGAGCAAGGCAGTTTCAGCTAAAACCTCAGCCTGCGGAACTTTACCTGAGGCGCTCCAGCCCGAAGTAATAATTAAACTACCCGGTAATTTCCTGTGAATCCTGATCGCTTCAGACAATCGAACCATAGCTGCGGGCGATAAACGGTCATTTGCCGGAAGCCGGTCATCGTTCACATGTCCGCCTCCCAGCACAACAATATGAACAGGCCTGTCAGGGTGCATAAACATATCAGGATTAAAAACTGAATACCGGTCCTCAAGTCGTGATATCAGAAGATCAGGCACCAAAGGAGTAGAAATTGCCAACAGCCATATTATTGAAAATATCGTGAATATATATGATGATTTTCTCCTTCTCCTTAAGTAAAAAACAACTGCCAGTATAACCAGAATCCAGAAAACAGGTAACGGCATTATGATATTAGAAAGAAATGTTTTCAGTGTGTACTATATTTATACTGAATTAACCAGAAAATAAATTGCTGAAATGTTTAAATTAATATAAATCATTTGAATAAGTCTGCATGGGTACCTGTTCTGACCAATTCAATTTCCCTGGTATTATCATTTTGTCGCCAAATAACCAACCAGTCAGCTTTTACATGGCATTCCCAAAAATCTTTAAATTTTCCAGATAGTTTATGAGGTTTGTATTTGGGCGGTAGTTTACCAGTTTTTTCAAGAATATTAATAACAACTTC
The DNA here is from genome assembly GCA_012522835.1 of Bacteroidales bacterium. Lineage (GTDB taxonomy): Bacteria > Bacteroidota > Bacteroidia > Bacteroidales > Prolixibacteraceae > JAAYJR01. Next base: position 3,263 of record JAAYJR010000328.1, on the reverse strand, counting down.
AAAATACTCAATATTATACTTCCTTTTTATACACCTCATGAAATCTTTTTCAAATGTGTTAGAAGTTTTAATCTTGTACATTCGCTGCCTTTTTTAAGCTGGCAATCATTTCATTTGCTGATTTATAAGCATTAACTTTCCCCTCATTAACTTCATTCATAGCCTGGATAGTTTCTTCATTTGGTTCCAATTCTTCCAGTACTCTCGCATAATGTGTTGCTTTTAAAAATTCTACCAATTTTTTCGCTTCCTTTGAACGAGTATATATAATAACTGTTGTCATAGCTAATATTTTTATTGGGCATTACAAAATTAGTAATTTTTAAAACTAATCAAATTACAGCTATATTACAAAATTGACAAACTAAAAATCCAAATTAGTAATAAGTGACTTTAGGATTATAAAGGTTTTACAAATTCCACCAACAAATAATCATTAGGCAATGTTTTCAAAACTTGCATTGCCTTGTTATTAGCATGAGATCGCATGACCAATTTGTTATTTTTTGAAATTGTTGAAAGACACCTGAAGCCCGAACGCCATGCAGTATTATACATAATATTATTCATGACCCTTCCAATACCCTTACCCTCATAAGGTTCATCAATCAAACGGCCAACAAAACATTTTTTATTCCAAAAGCAGCGCAGGAAGAAATAACCCACCATCCGGGAACCTTCAAAAACTCCGGTCATCCGGAAGGCGGGATTGGCGTGCATTTTTTTAAGAGTATGCAAGCCGAATGCATGTGGTTTAAACCAGGCCACCCTTTCGGGGGACTGGCTGGTCAGGAGCTTTTCCAGCGCGGTCAGGTCTTCCTGTTCCAGCGGCCGGAATACGAAACCAGGCAAAGAATATTCTCCGGTAACAGCCTCTGAAACCTGCCGGAATTTTTTCTCATGCAACAACCGGAATAACATAGAATTGATCCACTCCACCCAGTTCCACATTATGGGGAAGTGGTGTTTGAGGTAAAGTAAAAGTTTAGTCATCTAGAATGCTGTTTTTGAGGCATTTCATTTTTAAACACTGGTCTTTTCCTGGAAGGTAATGGTTTTATTTCATCCATCAGTTTCAGAGTAATCATTGCACCTTTTCCCAATGTTTTTTCCAATCCGGAAATCATTTCCTGTATTAATTGCTCTGAAAGTTGGTTTTTCCTGTTTTTAATCCTTAATTCATATTCAAAACTGCTGGTTTGGGCAAATTGGTATTGAAATATTTGTCCTTGACGTGATAACGGTTTGTAAATAAAGGGGCCAAGCATTAACGGGGAAATCGGTTCCCCGTTTACAGAGAATATCTGCTCAGAAACTCGGCCAACGATATTGGTGATACTTACCAAGTCACTATTAACGTATTTGTGTGCAGTAGCCAAATCCCCTGTATCATATCTGACAACCGGGATTAAATCATTATAAATATCGGTAACTACCACTTTACCTTGCTGGCCTTCCTCAACCGACAGTAAAGTATCCGGATCAATAATCTCTACATAAATTCCAAATTTGTTTACAAAATATTCTCCACTAAACTCTCTTTGCTGAGCAATTAAGCCCACCTCTTCGTTACTGTAACGATCGATGAAACTACATTGAAAAACATCATGAATGATTTTTCGTTTGAAATCTTCTAAAGGTTCAGATATTGTAATGATTGATTTTATTGTAATTCCTTCTTTTTGAGCGGGATTCCGCATAAAAAATAAAGCCAGTTCATATATAACAGTTGGATAACCCATCGGTACCTTAATTTTTTTCTGCTTTAATTTATCAGCAAACCATTTTATTCGCGCTTCAGAAATATCCTGAGGAATAAAAATCATTTCATTGCGTAAAAACTTTAAAAAAGATGATTTATCCTTTGCCCTAATTAATACAAACGGATCACCCAAATTATAACCTCCATTTTCATTGAAGTACCTTAATGTAGCTGTTCGAACCAAGTTACGCTGCCTTGAATACGGTACTCTGAGCGGTTCGCCGTAGGAGCCACCTGTATATGACCAGCTTTTTATTTTCGAAGGATCAACTTTTTTTGTCCACTCCATTATTTCATATCTGCTCATAAGGGGATTTTTTATTATATCTGCTGCAAATCCCCAGTGTATTAGAAATGCTTTTAAAATTGATTTATTAAAATAATCCGATTGCTGGTTGGCATTTTTAGCCTCCTTATAATAACGAGTCAATTCTAATTTATTCAATAAATCATAAATACAATAAATTATTCTTATTGCAATTTTTTTAATCATTTTAAAAACTTAATCTGAAATTTTGGATTATTGCTGCTTTTTTAATAATGAATTATGAAGCAGATTAGAAAACTCGGCAGAATTCATAAATTCTATATCGGGCCAGGTTTGCAGTATATTTTGAAGCAATGATGTCAGGGCTTCAAGACCCAATTCCCTGTTTTTTTTATCCAAATCACCAACAAAGTTTACCCTGTGGGTAGCTAAGACAGCAGGTTTTCCCCAACGAAATGCAGCTTTAATTTGGTTGATTACATTTTTCATACATCGATTTAACCCATCTTCTAATGGTTCAAACCGACAGTTACGGCCATAGGTAATAATTTCCAGGTTGTCTTTTCGTCCATTTATAAAATACTTTGTTGTATAACCACCTTTCCCGTCTGGCACATAGCGTTTGCCTGATTCTACAGTAGTTTTTATTCCTGAATCAATAAGCAGGGGTTTAAACTTATCATGAAAAACGCCATTAGACGGACAAAATACATCAGGCTTTCTTCCAAATGTATTTTCAAAAATTTTCACACCATTCGTAAGTGAATTTTCGAGCCAGGTGAATTCTTCCCAGTTATCGAAGTAAAAACCAGGCCTGAAACTTTTAATAAGTGACGGCAAATGATCGAGCGTTACACTGCAAAATTCATTTTCAAAACCAAATAACAGGTCTTTATTTCCTTCCTGAAGCAATCGCATAAATAAAGGTACACTAAGGTGCTCCCGGCCGTGGTATTGAGGAACAAAAATTTCTTCCCTGATTCCTTCTTCCCACAAGTTAAAAATATTACTGTTACGGCCATAATGGTCTAAGGTTTCTCTATAGGTTTTGTAATGATATTCCTGGAAATTTCTGGCTTTTATTTTATCGAAATCAGGATTGGCTACATTAGTGAAGGGACTCATACGTGCAAAATTACCATTTGAATCTTTGAATCTTTTGAGCACTTTGAATAATGAGTATAAGTCTTCAGAACTTTCAATGGTATCATATTTATTGAATCGACTGTTGAC
>JAAYJR010000038.1 GCA_012522835.1 Bacteroidales bacterium | reverse complement strand
GAAAACAGATATCTGAGTGCTATGAAAACAGGTAGGTTCACCGGATAATTTTTTTTCTTTTAAAAGTTTTTAATTATTTGATAATAAATTAATTATAAATTTGATTGCGAATGAAACCATTTCGTTTTCACATGATTAAAATTAAATATTTTCAAAGCTTTTATATAGCCTGCCCCGATTGAAATCGGGAGAACTCACAAATGTTTTAATTATACTCCTGGATAATTTTACAATCATGCCCGTTTTACGAGATTTAAATAAAAGGATTACCTGGTATCTATTTTTTTAAGAGTTGGTCGATATGCTCAATATAGTCCAAACTGTCATCAATAAAAAATTCCAGTTCAGGAACAATCCTAACACTTTTACCTATCCTTCTTCCTAATTCGCCCCTTATTGCCTTGTTGTTAAGTTTTATTTCACTTAATATGGTTTTTGCAAATTCAGAAGGATATATACTAAGGTAAATCCTGGCAATACTCATGTCTTTAGTAACCCTTACTATAGTTACTGTTAATATTTTGCCCTGATATTTTGATTTATTTAGTTGAAGCAATATATCTGCCATCTCCCGCTGTACCAGCCGGGATACCTTATTTTGCCTGGTGCTGAAATTTTCCATAATAATTTTGATATTTCAGATTTAATTACCTTCAAAATTAGTGAAAATTGTTTGAACAGTAAGAAATTAAATATCGCCACCATGAAATAGCCAGGGTGAAGATTGTTTTGGAATATTTGCATTTCAGTATGAAGGTAATTCAGAATACCTCTTTCAGTTCAAATGAAGTTTTAATTTCTTCTCCGTCTCTGAGAACTTTAATACGTATTTTTTTGTTTTCCCTGCTTTGAAGGAGTAAAATAATATCATTAAGTTCAAGTGACTCCATATTACTGTTGTTCAATGATAAAATTTGATCATTCTCTTGTAATCCGGCATAATAGGCAGGAGACTCCTTCCGTACGTCCGTGATAGTAAATATTGGAAGTCCAGGTATGGGATTAATAACTTCCATACCACTCATATTATAGTTGAATGACTCGTTAATCCTGTATGTCGGCCTTAGCGTCAGGCGGCTGTTTCTATAGTCAAGGGTAACGACAAATCTCCTCAGAATTTCAGCCCCCAGGGTACCATTACGGTCATTTGCCGATATCAACTGGTCTATTAACTCCGAATTAGGAAATGCAACAATTGGCCTTGATAATACCAATGGCCCAACCCATATAGCGTCAATTCTGCCTTTTATCCCGTAGAGATCTCCACTAAGCCCTCTGCCAAGAAAGGTTTCAATATGTTTTTCAGGAAGTCCGATCCGCTCGTCCGATTTTTCTGAAAGCCATAATGCATCACTTGCTCCGGTGTCTACAAGTAATAAGACAGGTACCTCCTGAAGGTCATCAGTGACAATACTTGTTCGAACATAAGGCTTATCTCCCATAAAATGCAGGGGAAGTATTATATCACGCTTACGATCTCTGTATTTGTAATGTTCAGGCCTGTAGAGAGTTATTTTTTCACTTGTGTAGTTTATTTTTACAATGTAATCTTTAAACAGATTAAAACCGATAAGTCCGTGTACAGGAATACCAAGCATGTGTGAGATCTGAAAATTTTCATCAATAATCATTTGAACCTCCTGGTTGCGGGCTGACATACCTTCAATGCTGATGGTATTATTACCTGAACGATAAGCAGTTAGATCAGTGTCTTCTCCCAGTCCCTTAATTTTAACCGGCATCAGATAATTAAGATCCAGTTTATTCACAAATGGCAGTTCTGTTATAATAGGTAATCTTACTCCAGTATCCAGGATAAAATTTAAAGTGTCAGAATCATTAATTCTTACCGGGATAATGATAAGATTACTGGCAGATTTAAAATCTATCGTTATTGATTTTTCTTTTGGATCATTAAAAAGAAATCCCCTGTTAGCGCCAGGTAATAATGTACTCCGGTCAAAATCGAGACTTTTATCAAGCGGCACATAATCACGCACAACAAGAATGTTATCTTCTATCTCAAAAAGAAGATAGAAGTCTTTCATCAATTTGTCCAGTACAAATTTGATGGGTTTATTCGAAATGTTAAGACTTACTTTTTTATCGGACACAATATTGGCATTATACGAATAATCCAGGTTTAAATATTTGCATATTTTTTCAATAATATCGGATAACGGCTCATCTTCAGCATAAATACTGATATTTTGATCCAGAATCTGGGTCTCAGGATCCTGTGCAAAATTTATTTTTACTGTCAGTATCAAAATAAGAATCGAAAGAGATAAAATTGACTGTATTTTTATTACTCGTTTCATATACTTTATATTGTCTGTTTATAAATTTCTTTTCGATGTCATCAGGGAAACTCCTATAATTTTAATTACCTTTATTCTGATTTTAATTGAGAAAGTCATTTCATAAATGTACTATTATTTTATCTGTAAATTTTTCTTTTTACTTTATACGTAAATAATTTGTCCTGATTTACGTTTGACCTTAGATGTTTCACATCTATAACATATGATTCACAATTCTTTCTCACTAATCATTAATTTTTAAATATTTTCCCTCATTTACAAACGTGCAGATCAGAAGATTTGTTCATTAAAATGGACCAATCCTGAATTTTCTGTTTTGAATTGCCCGGCTACTCAAGTTTGTTAACTAAGTTAGTAAAAACAAATGCTTTATAAACTATGCTGAATTGAGTTTAATTCTTTTTTTATATTTGAAATTCAGATAATGCTGTTATTTTTGCCCTTTCTAAGTAGCAATAAGATTAATGAAAAAAAATGATTCCTTGAAATTCCCCAGGGCTTTTTGGGTAGCCAATACAGTAGAACTATTTGAAAGAGCTGCCTATTACGGAGTATTTATTGTAATAACACTTTATTTATCAAGAATTATTGGGTTTGGAGATATTGAAGCTGCAGCCATAGCAGGTATCTTCCAGGCATTATTATATCTTTTGCCCACCTTTGCCGGTGCATATGCTGATAAGATCGGTTTCCGGAAATCACTGATGATTGCCTTCGGTCTCCTCACACTTGGATACGCCGGCATGGGTATATTACCTACTTTTTTCGAATCGGCAGGATTGGTGGATTATGGGGAGGCGACTATATTTCAGGGACTTGACACTGCTTCCCAAAGATATGCTATCATTCCCGTCCTGGCATTGATTGTACTGGGGGGTTCATTTATAAAGTCGGTTATCACAGGTACTGTTGCCAAAGAGACCACTGTTGAAAACAGGGCAAGAGGGTACAGCATTTTTTATGCAATGGTAAATATTGGTGCATTTTCCGGAAAAACAGTAGTTGAACCTTTGAGGGAAATGATGGGAAATACAGGTTTAATATGGATTAGTTATTTTTCGGCAGCCATGACCCTTGCAGGCCTGGTCGTAGTGTATTTTATGTATAAAAGCGCTCATCATCACGGTGAAGGGAAAACTATCCGGGAAATTTTTGACGGAATGATTAAAGTTTTAAGTAATACAAGATTGATCGTATTAATTGTCATTATTACCGGTTTTTGGCTGGTACAGAACCAGATGTATGCCACTATGCCGAAATATGTGCTTCGACTGGCAGGTGAAAGCTCAACCCCTTCATGGTATGCCAATGTAAATCCGTTAGTAGTATTTTTGACAGTCGGACTGGTTACACATTTTATGAGAAAACGGTCAGCTCTGTTCAGCATGACAGTGGGCATGATTATAATGCCTCTATCGGCTTTGTTTATGTCATCGGGAAATATGATCGCAGGCAATATAGCCGGCATGCATCCGGTAGCGTTTATGATGGTTATTGGAATAGCTTTCCAGGGATTTGCAGAGACATTTATATCTCCGCGATTTCTTGAATATTTTTCTCTCCAGGCACCCAAAGGGGAGGAAGGAATGTACTTAGGATTCAGCCATCTTCACTCATTTCTATCATCAATATTCGGTTTCTTAATGTCGGGATTTTTACTTGACCGCTATTGTCCGGAACCGAGGTTATTCCCGACGCAGGAAGCCTGGGAGGCAGCATCTGTTAATGCTCACTATATATGGTTCTATTTCATTGGAGTCTCTCTTCTCTCTGCATTCGCACTGATTATATACGGCCGGGTGGTCAGACGGCTCGATAAGAAAAAAGAGCTGATAGTGCCGGATGTTAAATAATTTTTACAGTCTGGTGGTAAATAATTGGTTTTAAGATTTTAATATTCAAATGCAAAATTATTAACTTGCAATATCACAAAGTGATGATAATTGATGAAAATGCAGGTTCGGGGGGAGATATGCTTCCCTGGATGTTTCGCAAATTTAAAGTAGGGACACTGGTGGGGAAGCGCACATAGGGCGGATTGGTTGGTATTCCCGGGTTTCCTGAACTTATGGATGGCGGCATAATTACAGTGCTGAACCTTGCTATATGGACAAACGATGGTTTCATCGTCGAAAATTCAGGGGTGCCGCCTGATATTGAAGTTGAAATGTTACCTTCTGAGGTTATCAAAGGAAGAGATCGCCAGCAGGAGAAAGCAATTGAGGTTGCCCTTGACGAGCTGGAGAGAAATCCTCCACCAAAATATGTAAGGCCTCCTTATCCGGTAAGGGTAAGAAAGTAGAAAATTTTTGTTTAAATATCAGGTAATTTCCAGGGGGCACGGTATTCCGGGATGAGAAAACTGTTTGCATCTTCATCGCCGGTGAATTTACTTTTAGCGGCGTCCCAGTATAATCTCTTTCCTGTTTTTAATGCAATATTTCCAAGATGGCAGACTCTTGCAGTATTGGCTGCAATTTCGATATTAGTATTGGGAGTTTTATCTCTGTCTTTTATACAATCGATAAAATTTTTCATATGGTTATTCAGCCCCTGTCCGTCTCCTTTGATAAGGTCAACCCTTTCCATTGCCGGTTTATCTTTTCCTTCCGGAATAACCTCCCATCCGGTTCGGTCTACCACCAGTGTTCCGTTATTGCCGACAAATCCCACACCGTGGGAACGTCCGTAATAACCACCGTCAATACCTATTCCATGGTCCCACAACATGGTATACCCGTCAAATTCATAAAGTGCCTGCAGTGTATCGGGAGTTTCACAGGCATCATCCGGGTAGGCGAACTTACCTCCCATCGACATCACTGATTTAGGGGCTTTTGCGTTCATGCCAAAGAGTGCATAATCTACTATATGCACACCCCAGTCAGTCATCATACCCCCGGCATAATCCCAGAACCACCGGAATGTAAAGTGAAACCGGTTTTTATTAAAAGGCCTTTTTGGGGCAGGTCCCAGCCAGAAGTCATAATCGACACCCACAGGAGGGTCACTGTCAGGTACAACCGGAACAGACTTCATCCATCCCTGATAAGACCATGCGCGCACGGTACGGATCTTTCCGAGCCTTCCCGACCTGACGAAATCGACAGCATCCTGCCAGTGTTTGTCACTTCTCTGCCACTGTCCGACCTGAACGACATTTCCATAGCGTTTTACTGCCCTTTCCATGATGTTTAACTCCTCTATGTAGTTGGCAAGAGGTTTTTCACAATAAATATGTTTTCCTTCCTGTGCGGCATATACAAAAGGAATACAATGCCAGTGGTCGGGAGTTCCTATAATGATGACATCAATACCAGGTTCTTCAAGCAGTTTCCTGAAGTCTTTGAAGCCTTTAGGCCTCTTACCCTGAATTTTTTCTGTATCAGTAATTCGCTGGTTAAGAATGTTTTCGTCAACATCGCAAATAGCTGCGCATTCGGTACCTGGTTGCTTCAGAAATGCTTTAAGATCTGAATTTCCCATACCTTTAGCTCCTATAAGTCCGCATACCAGTTTCTCGTTTGCCCCTATACAGGAGTTTACAGTCATTGGTAAAGAAGCAGTCACACCGGCACCTGCTGCTGCGATGACCGATTTTTTGATGAAACTTCTTCTGTTTGTCATCTTGCTGATAAAGAGTTAATTATTAAAATCTATATTTTCACTTTTTCTGTAAACAGTGCCTTTAAAGTGGGCTATTAGTTCACCATTTTCGGTTGAAACATCTATTACATAAGTTCCCAGTTTGTTATGCAGTGAAATCTCCCTGGCTTCTGCTGTCAGGGTACCTCTGCCCACAGATTTAAAAAATGATATTTCAGCATCAATGGCAAGAGCGATTTTCCCTCTTGAGTTTGAAGCAACTGCAAAAGCAAAATCAGCCAGGGTGAATATAGCTCCTCCCTGCACCACACCAACAGCATTGAGATGGTTTTCTGTTATTTTCATAACGGCTTTTGCATAGCCGGGGAGCACTTCTGACAGTTCTATACCTGATGATTTTGCAAAAAGGTCTTTTTCAAATTTTTTGCAAATTTTATCCTGCAGGGATTTTTCCATAAATTATTTTTT
>JAAYJR010000387.1 GCA_012522835.1 Bacteroidales bacterium | reverse complement strand
GTGTTTTCAGAAGTCTCTGTCAGCTGCCAGCATTCATCAACAGTTAAGGCTGCAGGAACTTCAACAACTGCATGTTTCCCATGCTCCATTGCATAGACTGCTATAGGAGTATGCAGGCTCCAGGGAGTAGTGATATAGATAAGGTCGATATCATCGCGTTCACAAACTTTCTTCCATTCGTCCTCCTTTCCGGAATATTTATCAGGCTTATAATTTACAGATTCAAATTTTTGTAATGCTGCATTGACCTTTTCCTCCTCAAGGTCACATAATGCTTTTATCTCAACACCTTCTATGCGCAGGAGCCGGTTTAAAGCCCCTGCACCTCTTCCGCCGATTCCGATATTGCCAATCCTGACCGTATCCAGTTTTGGTGCGGCATATCCGGCCATGTTGAATTTTTGTGACCTGGAGTTTTCTGTTAAAGAAGAGTTTTTTTGTTCATTATTTTCGGCTTTTTGACCTGTACAGCCAGCCAGGTTCCCTCCGGCAATGCCAATGGCAGCAAGTCCTGAGAGTTTAAGGAATTCTCTGCGATTATTGTTCATTTCAGGAATTATTAATTGTTATTGGTAATATATTTACTGTTCCGGAGTAACATTGAAAAGAATCGTTCCACGGTTATTACATCTGTTTAGGATACTTTCAAATTCATCCTTATATTTTTCCAGTTCAGGTCCCCGGATATCCCGGCCTGACATAGTTACGGCATTAATAAATGTAATTTCACCGCCGGCAACTCCTGCTGCCAGAGATACATCTCCCCATTTCAGGATTCCCGGTATATGGATACCCATGCTGAAGTAATCGATAGTTTCCCTGTTGTCAAAAAGATAACTGGCCGGAGAATTCCGGAGGACCACTTTATCAATCCCTCCTAAAGCAGCTTTAAGAAATAAACCGGCAAGTCCGGCTTCCCTGGTCCCGTCGACAGTGATCTTTCCGGCTTTAAAGTGAGAATCGAGAAACTGAGCTACACAGTTCAGCTCTTTTACCCATTCGCCGGTTAAAGTTCTTCCCAGCCACAACTCTGCCCTGGCCAGTGTATGCAGTTTAGTCAGGTTATCATACTCTTCGGATTTTTGAGAAGATGCCTCGCCAGTGCCGGAAAGATCGACAAGAACTATGCCTGCTCCCTGTTTATAATATTCGTTTATTATCGCCAGAGGAATATTAGCTGCTCCGTCGGGATTACACAAAATTATATATTCTTCAGAACTTTTGGAGGGAGGTACATGTAACAGAGGGATTAGTTTTTTGTCTGATGTTTCCAGGGCATACTTTTGCCATCCGTCTTTTGAGGGGTATTCGTGCACTTCATTTAAATCAGGAATATTGTTTATCCTCAGCGTTTCTCTTAATTCTTTCTTTTTTTCATCAACCTTAAATGCTTCTTGAGAAAGGTAGTTTCTCCTTAATTCATTGCCTGTCATTTTGCAATATTCATCTGTGGAGACAACACTGATATCTCGTTCACCTGAGGGAAAATTTACAATCTGTTCTTCCTCCAGCATGTCATCACGGGAAATTAGTTTTGGAAGTTCATTGCTATTCCCTTTGAGATACATGTTAAACAGGTTAAGCATTGCTTCCCGGGTTTCCGGAGGATATGAATGGGGACCGTCAAATATAAGATGTTTGAACTTTTCACCGGCATTATACAATTGAAAAACAGTCATTGCATTTTTATAGCTTCTCAACATTTCTGAAGGATAGAATGCTGTATTGTCGTCTTTTAGTCCGTTGG
>JAAYJR010000319.1 GCA_012522835.1 Bacteroidales bacterium | reverse complement strand
TCTTTTTCACGTTCTTTAGTTACATGCTTTGCGATTAAAATACTCACTTCGTAAAGAATAACCAAAGGGATGGCAACCATAATCTGGCTGAATATGTCAGGCGGGGTAATTATAGCGGCCAATAATAGCATTAATACATATGCATGTTTCCTGTATGTTCTCATAAATTGAGGGGTAACCAACCCTACTTTACTGAGGAAATAAGAAAATATCGGTAACAGGAAAACCACGCCAGAGGCAAGAATTATTGATGTTACAGAGCCGATATATGAGTTCAGGTTGATCTGATTGGTTACATCACCACTAACATTGTAAGTACCTAAAAAATGTATAGAGAGGGGTACAATTAAATAGTAACCAAAAACCACTCCAAGCATGAACAACAGAGTTGTAAAAATGACTGCGCCCGTAGCGTATTTTTTTTCAGTGTCATAAAGGGCAGGTTTTATAAACCTCCAAAATTCATAAAATACCACCGGTGATGCTACTATAAAACCTACAATGATGGATGTCCATATATGGGTCATAAACTGACCGGCAATTTTTATGCTGATTAACTCAAGAGGTTTCTCATTTATCTTCAATGCTTCAGTTCCAACGGCATCACCCAGTTTGGCAAACATCCGGTTTGTCCAGAATTCCGGAGTCCGCGGATTAAGGATAATTTTATCAAAAATGATATCCTTAAATATAAAGGCAACAACAGCAAGAATTACAATGGCTGAGACAGACCGGATTATATGCCAGCGTAATTCTTCGAGATGTTCCAAAAACGACATTTCAGCATAACTGCTTTTTTTATCCTTACTGCTTTGTTTCTTATCTTTATTTGTATCTTCACTCATTGCCTTTAAATTTTAAAACTCCACAAATATAAATACTTAGTTTATTATTTAAGTCAACCAATCTATCCAATTGTTTAAAAGAATGCTATTAATTATTAAAAAACATCATATTATATTGCCATTTTTCTTACTTTTAATAATTTAGAATTCAAGAAAATAATTAAATGATTTCAGGAAGAGGTAATCTTATGGACAAAAATATATCTTTAACAGAATATTAACAGAAATTCTTTGGATTTGACCGTTTCAAAGGGCAACAGGAAGAGGCTGTAAAAAATGTATTGAATGGTAAAAATGCATTTGTACTAATGCCTACAGGGGGTGGTAAATCTATGATCTATCAGCTTCCGGCACTTATTCTTGATGGTACTGCTATAGTAATTTCCCCGCTTATAGCGTTGATGAAAAATCAGGTTGATTCAATGAGGGGAATGCAAACCGAGGACTATGTGGCACATTTTTTAAATTCATCATTATCCAAAGCAGCTATTCAGGAGGTCAAAAACGATGTGCTGGCAGGAAGAACGAAACTACTCTATGTAGCTCCTGAATCACTTACAAAAGAGGAGAACATTGAATTTCTGAAAAATGTAAATATCTCCTTCTATGCAATTGACGAAGCCCACTGCATTTCTGAATGGGGCCACGATTTCAGGCCTGAATACCGGCGTATAAGGCCTATTATAGAAGAGATAGGAAATGCTCCGGTTGTAGCGCTTACAGCCACTGCCACGGCAAAAGTACAGCACGATATTCAAAAAAATCTTGGAATTCTTGATGCCCGGGTATTTAAAGCTTCATTTAACCGGCCTAACCTCTATTATGAAGTCAGGCCTAAGTATAAACCCGAAGCACAAATAATAAAATTCATCAAGCAAAATGAAGGGAAATCAGGTATAATTTATTGTCTCAGCCGCAAAAAGGTTGAAGAGATTGCAGAAACCCTGCAGGTAAACGGAATAAAAGCACTACCCTATCATGCCGGAATGGATGCTGCCACGCGCTCCGGAACCCAGGATAAATTCCTGATGGAAGAGATCGATGTAATTGTTGCCACAATAGCATTTGGCATGGGCATTGACAAACCGGATGTCAGATTTGTTATTCATTACGATATTCCCAAAAGCCTTGAGGGGTATTACCAGGAGACAGGCCGCGCAGGAAGGGACGGAGGAGAAGGCAAGTGCATAACCTTTTACAGTTATAAAGATATTCAAAAACTGGAAAAATTCATGCACGGTAAGCCGGTTGCTGAACAGGAGATAGGCAGACAGTTACTTCTGGATACAGTTTCCTATGCAGAATCAGCACTGTGTCGAAGGATAATCCTCCTTCACTATTTTGGAGAAACCTATAAACATAAAAATTGCGGAAACTGTGACAACTGTTTAAATCCTAAGGAACAGATAGAAGCAAAGGATGAAGTGGTAAGGGCTTTGAAAGCAATTATTGAGGTCAATGAACAGTATAAAGCCGAACATATAGCAAACATCCTGATAGGTAATAAAACAGCCGCTATAAAATCTTTCAAACATTATACCCTGAAATCATTTGGCTCCGGTAAGGATCATGATGATAAATTCTGGAATGCTGTATTCAGACAATCAATGATAGCAGGCCTTATAAGTAAAGATATAGAAAACTACGGGTTGTTAAAGATGACTCCCAAAGGTCACGATTTTTTAAAAAATCCATCCGGATTCCTGCTGGTAAAAAATCATAAATATGAAGAGGAGATTGAAGAATATGCCGGAACTGCAGGAGCACCTTCAGGCGCAACAGGGGGTGACCCCATATTATTCTCTATGCTTAAAGATCTGAGGAAAACTATAGCAAAAAAGAAAAATCTTCCGCCTTTTGTTATCTTTCAGGATCCTTCATTAGCCGATATGTCAATTCAATATCCTGTTACCATGGAGGAGATGCAGAAAATCCAGGGAGTCGGCCAGGGAAAGGCACAAAGATATGGAAAGGAATTTTTAAATCTTATCAGTAAATATGTTGAGGAAAATGATATAGAACGCCCTGACGATTTCATTGTCCGCACAGTTGCCAACAAATCAAAACTTAAAGTATTCATTATACAAAGTATTGACAGGAAAATTCCGTTCGAAGATATTGCCCAGGCAAAGGGGGTGGATTTAAAAAATGTTATCTCTGAAGTTGAAGCTATTGTTAATTCAGGAACACGACTTAATATCGACTATTATGTTAATGATTTACTGGACGAAGATCATCAGGAAGAGGTTTTCGAATACTTCAGGGAGGCTAAAACTGATGCACTGGAAGATGCTCTCGAGGCCTTGGGTGAGGATGAATATTCAGAGGAAGATATCAGGCTGATGCGTATTAAATTCCTTTCCGATCTGGGTAATTAACCATAAAAGTCCGGAACATTTAATCATCAGATTTGTTAACTTTGCAGAGCAACAAATTAATACAAAAAATTTCAGATGAACACAGTAACAATTGAAAAATTAAAATACAAGGTTGCCGATATTAATTTAGCTGATTTTGGCAGAAGAGAGATTGAAATTGCCGAAAAAGAGATGCCTGGATTAATGGCCATCCGTCAAAAATTCGGCCCTTCCAAACCACTTAAAGGTGCAAAGATTACAGGGAGCCTTCATATGACAGTTCAAACTGCTGTTCTTATTGAAACTCTTATTGAACTTGGTGCCAGGGTGCAGTGGGCAAGTTGTAATATTTTCTCTACCCAGGATCATGCCGCGGCAGCCATGGCAAAAGCAGGGATACCTGTGTATGCCTGGAAAGGTGAAACTCTTTCAGAATACTGGTGGTGCACCGAACAGGCACTTGACTTTGGAAACGGACTGGGACCTGACATGATTGTGGATGACGGAGGAGATGCAACCTTAATGGTACACGTGGGCTATGAAGCAGAAAACAACCCGAACATCCTAAAAAGAACTCCCAACGGCCAGGATGAAGAGGAACTGTACAAAACCCTGACCCGGATTCTTGAAAAAGATCCTGAACGATGGCATCGTGCTGCAAAAGATCTTAAGGGGGTGTCTGAAGAGACCACAACTGGGGTACACCGTCTTTACCAGATGAAACAAGAAGGTAAGCTTCTTTTCCCTGCAATTAATGTTAATGATTCGGTGACAAAATCAAAATTTGACAATTTATACGGATGCCGCGAATCTTTGGCAGATGGCATAAAAAGAGCAACTGATGTAATGATAGCAGGGAAAGTGGTTGTAGTTGCCGGTTACGGTGACGTAGGCAAGGGTTGTGCCAGGTCAATGAAAGGTTACGGAGCCAGGGTGATTATTACTGAAATAGATCCTATCTGTGCTTTACAGGCAGCAATGGAAGGATTTGAGGTTAAAACTATGGAAGATGCCCTCGGCGAGGGTAACATCTTCGTTACGGCAACCGGCAATAAAGATGTTATTACCGCTGAACATATGGCTGCAATGAAGGACCAGGCTATTGTCTGCAATATCGGACACTTTGATAATGAGATCCAGGTATCAAAGTTGGAAAATTGGCCGGGAGTGCAAAAAATCAATATTAAACCTCAGGTTGATAAATTTTTGTTTGAAGACGGGCACAGCATATTCTTACTGGCTGAGGGACGTCTTGTTAACCTGGGATGTGCAACAGGGCATCCGTCATTTGTAATGAGTAACTCCTTCACCAATCAGTCGCTGGCACAATTAGACCTTTGGAAAAATGATTATCCGATAGACGTTTACCGCCTTTCTAAAAAACTTGATGAGGAGGTGGCACGGTTCCATCTGGACACCCTGGGAGTAAAATTGACCAAGCTGAATGATGATCAGGCTAAATATATTGGTGTGCCTAAAGATGGTCCATTTAAACCTGATCATTACAGATATTGATCATCTTAGAAATAATACGGTTCATGATTGCAACAGGACGATTTAAATTAAATACAGACAGCCGGATTTATTAACCCGGTAATTTAATTGTATACTCTTAATTCAAAATTGTTCATTACCGAAACATGGTATTGTTTTAACGGGATAGTGGCCGGTCCTTCTCCCGGGTAACCGTTGTCGATGAGAATGAATTTGGAACCGCAACAGGGACATTCGGCAATAACACCGTCATTTATTACCCTGCAGTCAGGCTTTATCTCTTTTGTGCAGGTAGCATCAAAAGCATAATATGACCCGGGAAATTCACAATATACTATTACTCCCCCATAACCAAAATTGCCAAAATAGACCGAATTTCCCGGAACATTCAATTCATTTACAATATTCAGATTAACCACAAAATTGACGCTGACATAAGGAATGGGTGAATTATTGATTTTATCGCATGCAAATAACCAAATTAACAGAAATAAAATAAAACTCTTCAATAAATTAAAACCGGGTTGGCTCATTTTTCGTATTTTTACTAAAACTTTCAAAGTAATCAAATTATTGCTGAATAATATTAAAAATTATGGATGATCTGATTGTAATAATTTTAACCCTGGTATTTATTGTTGCCGGGGCATTGGGACAGTTAAAAAAGAAGCCCGGGGAAAAGAACAAAGTTAATGATTATATTCCTGAGGATAAAGATGACCGGTGGTTACTGCCGGGTGAGGAGGAGGTTGCAGATATTAAAAAAGATAAACCTGTAGTTAATTACTTTAAAGAACATCAGGAAGAAAGTGACAAAGCTTATCAATTCAAAGATGATTACGTATCTGTTAAACCCAAACAACATGCGTTTCAGGAAATAAAAGACTATTCTGAAATTAAAGTAAAAAAAATAAAATTTTCATTGAGGAAAGCAGTAATATATAATGAAATTCTGAACAGAAAATATACTTAATATCTGCCTTAAAGATTTATAATATTTTTAAGATCAGTTTTTTATTATCAGAAAATTATATACTTTTGTCAAAGGAAGAGTTCCGGTCACCCGGAATTCTTTCTGTTTTTTTTAGCTCACAGTAAAGGAGGAGGTAAATAGAGATGTCACAGATTACATATATAACTGAACAAGGTTTAGAAAAATTAAAAAAAGAGTTGGACCGGCTTATGAATGTCGAGCGTCCATCCATATCCAAATTAATAGGAGAGGCTATCGAAAAAGGAGATATCTCTGAAAATGCAGAATACGATGCCGCCAAAGATGCACAGGGTATGCTGGAAGCTAAAATTGTTGAATTACAGGCAAAAATTGCCAATGCGCGGATCCTGGATAAATCGAAAATCAACACTTCAAAAGTTCAGATACTCAACAGGGTAAAGATAAAAAACAGAAATACCAATACAGTAATGGAATATCTGATAGTACCTGAAAGTGAAGCAAACCTTAAAGAAGGAAAGATCTCTTATACAACTCCTATTGCCAAAGGATTGATTGGTAAAAAAGTCGGCGACGTGGTTGAGATAAAAGTACCCTCCGGAGTTATTCCATTTGAAATCATGCAAATATCTTTATAAGTTATGGCAAGCATTTTTTCCAGAATTGTAAACAATGAAATACCTGCCTATAAGGTGGCAGAGGATGAAAATTTCCTTGCATTCCTGGATATTTCACCTGTAACAAAAGGACACACACTGGTCATTCCGAAAAAAGAGGTCGACTATCTGTTCGATCTGGATGACGATCTGTACACAGGATTGCATTTATTTGCAAAAAGAGTTGCTGCAGGTATAAAAAAGGCAGTTAACTGTAAAAAAGTTGGTGTGCTGGTACTGGGACTGGAAGTTCCTCACGCACACCTGCATCTTATACCAATGCAAAATGAGTCAGATGTGATGAACTTCTCAAATCCCATGAAACTGGAAAAGCAGGAATTTGAAGAGATCAGGCAAAAAATTGCCAAAGAGATCGTATTAAGTTAAACTGCGATTATAATAATCCTGTCATAAAAATCAAAGCTTTTAATTCTTTATTAAGGATAATATCTTCCATTGTTGAAAGTTAACTTTTTTTAAATCCTTATATGTCTGGTTGTAAGCAATATACCTTTATCGATAGTTATTCCAATTTTATTAACAACAAACTTTCAAACTCACAAAATGTTTAACTTTATCAGTGATTAAAAAAGTTGAAATAATTAAATATAAAAAAATGATTCCTTTTACCCATTTGCATGTACACTCTCAATACTCAATTCTGGATGGGGCAGCAAGTGTTTACGACCTGGTAAATAAGGCAAAAGAAGATGGCATGACAGCCCTTGCACTGACCGACCACGGGACTATGCTGGGTATAAAGGAATTTCATCAGACTTGCATAAAATTAAATATCAAGCCTATTTTAGGATGTGAAACATATGTTGCTGCAAGAAGCATCCATGATAAGTCGATAAAAGAGGACCGGTACGGAGACCATCTGATACTACTGGCTAAAAATAAAACCGGTTACAAGAACCTTATAAAACTCATAACAATTGCAAATAATGAAGGTTTTTATTATAAACCACGTATAGATAAGGATCTGCTGGCTAAACACTCCGAAGGATTGATTGTCTCTTCAGCATGCCTTGGGGGCGAAATTCCAGGGCTTCTCAGGAATAACAAATTTACTGAAGCAGAAAATGCTGTCCTCTGGTTTAAAAAAACATTTGGTGCAGACTTTTATCTTGAGTTAATGAGGCATCCGGCTGAAGATCAGCAGCTGAGGGAAGAGGTATATGAAACACAGCAAAAGTTAAACGAAAAAATAATTGAGCTTGCACACAAACATAAAATCAAAGTAATTGCCACTAACGACGTGCATTTTACTAATGCTGAAGATGCTGATGCACATGATCTCCTTATCTGCCTGAATACAGGGAAAGACCTTGACGATCCGACACGGATGAAATACACTAAACAGGAGTGGTTCAAAACACAGGAAGAGATGAACCACCTGTTTAATGATATTCCGGAAGCTCTTGAAAACACCTCAGAAATAGTCAGTAAAATTGAACTTTTTGAACTGGATGCGCCTCCGATCATGCCGGTATTTCCAATTCCTGAAGAGTTCGGTACTGAGGAGGGTTTTAAAATGAAATATCCCAAAGAGAAACTGTTTGAAGAATTTGGAGAAGAGAGTTACAGCAGGATAGGAGGATATGATAAGGCAATACGTGTAAAGATGGAATCAGATTATCTCAGGCATCTTACCTTCATTGGCGCCATGAAAAAATATGGAGATCCCGTGCCTCCTGATATTATTAAACGTCTTGATTTTGAGCTGGACACTATCACCCAAATGGGCTTCCCCGGGTATTTCCTTATAGTTCAGGACTTTATTAATACAGCCCGAAAAATGGGAGTCCTGGTTGGCCCCGGCCGGGGTTCGGCTGCAGGGGCGGCTGTAGCATACTGTACAGGGATCACCAACATTGACCCTATAAAATACGACCTGCTGTTTGAACGGTTTCTTAATCCTGACCGAATTTCTCTTCCTGATGTGGATATAGATTTTGATGATGACGGCCGTCAACTGGTTTTAGATTACGTAACAGAAAAATACGGTCAGGATAAGGTAGCTCATATATGTACCTTCGGCACAATGGGTACAAAAATGGCAATTCGCGATGTTGCCAGAGTACTGAAACTTCCTTTACCTGAAGCCGACCGGTTGGCAAAACTGGTTCCTGAAGCCCCTAAAATGACTTTTGCAAAGGCCTTTAAGAGCAGTCCTGAACTAAGTAAAGAAAAAAAATCTGACAACCCCCTAATTGCTAAAACTTTAAAATTTGCCGAAACCCTTGAGGGATCAATACGCCAAACAGGAGTTCATGCCTGTGGAATACTTATAAGCCGTGATCCACTGACCGATCATATTCCCCTTATGCCGACAAAGGATTCAGAAAATCTTTACACTACTCAGTATGACGGAAGGTATGTAGAAAGCATAGGGTTATTAAAAATGGATTTCCTGGGACTGAAAACTTTGTCTATTATTAAAGAAACCCTTGAAAATATAAGGTTATCAAAAGGAATTGAGATAGATATCGATAATATCCCATGGAGTGACGAAAAAACCTTTGAGTTGTTCAGCCACGGCGAAACCACTGCTATTTTTCAGTTTGAATCAGAAGGTATGAAAAAACACCTCCGGGAACTTAAACCAAACCGGTTTGAAGACCTGGTGGCAATGAATGCACTTTACAGGCCTGGTCCGATGGAATATATACCTACATATATAGCGCGGAAACACGGCAGACAAAAGGTTGAGTATGACCTGCCAATGATGGAAAAATATCTGAGTGAAACTTATGGAATTACAGTGTTTCAGGAACAGGTTATGCTTCTTTCACGGTTACTTGCAAATTTTACCCGGGGTGATTCTGATACCCTTCGTAAAGCTATGGGTAAAAAGATCACCTCACTGATGGATAAACTTAAAATGAAATTTGTAGTTGGTTGCAAAGCCAATTTTAAATTTATTGATGAGTGTAACCTGGCAGGTAAAAAACCTGATGATGTTATTGAGAAAATATGGAAAGACTGGGAAGCATTTGCCTTATATGCTTTTAACAAGTCACACTCGGTATGCTATGCTTATATAGCATACCAGACTGGTTATCTCAAAGCCAACTTCCCGGGTGAGTTTATGGCAGCAAACATGAGCCGAAACCTTAATAATATAAGTGAAATTACAAAGCTCATGACAGAGTGCCACAGAATGAACCTTAATGTGCTGGGGCCTGATGTCAACGAAAGTTTCAGTAAGTTCACAGCTAATAAAAACGGGGATATCAGATTTGGAATGGCTGCAATAAAGGGTGTCGGCTCAGCAGCCTCAAAAAACATCATCAAAACAAGAAAAAAATATGGCCAATTTAAAACAATTTACGATTTCGTGGAAAAGGTAAATCTGCAAATGGTTAACAAAAAAAATCTGGAAGCACTGGCTATGGCAGGATCATTTGATAACCTTAACGGAATTAAAAGAAGCTGTTTCTTTGCAGGAGAAAATGAAAATGACACTACCTCATTCATCGAAAAGCTGATCCGCTACGGCAACCGGATACAAACAGAAAAACAAAGCATGCAACAATCACTTTTTGGTGACTCCGGCAATAGTAGTGTCATAAAAAAACCTCCTGTTCCGGAGGTTGAAGAATGGCCGAAAATTATTTTACTGGATAAAGAAAAAGAACTTATCGGAATATACCTGACTTCTCACCCTCTGGATGATTATCAGCTGGAAATAGAAAATTTTTGTTCTAAGGAGATAACATTGAAAGACCTGAAAAATGATATCATAAAATACAGGGATCGTGAATTTTCAGTTGGAGGAATGGTAACCTCTGCCCGGGAAAGTATTTCCAAAAACGGCAAACCCTTTAGCACCCTCACCCTTGCAGACTATTCCGATTCATATGAATTTTTCTTCTTTGGACAAGATTATGTAAATTTTCAAAAATATTGTAAACCCGGACTTTTCATAATGGTAAAAGGAGCTGTCAGACAAAAATTCAGAAGTGAATTCTATGAATTTAAAGCTGCACAAATTGAATTGCTCTCGGAGGTCCGTAAAAAATATATAAAGAGTGTAACAATTAATCTTCCCCTCGATATAATATCTGACAGGATTATTCAGGAAATTGAAGAGCTGGCCAAAAACAATAAAGGCAGTACTTTGTTAAAATTTAAAATTTACGATCCGGAGAGTAATCTTTTTCTGCAGCTGTTTTCGCGAAATTCTAAAATTGAACTTACTGATAACCTGCTGAAATATTTCGATGACAGACCGGATATAGGATATACAATTAATTAGTTAATTTTGTGATTAAATTTTAATTTAAACAATTATGGCATTAGAAATAACCGACTCTAACTTTGAAGAACTGGTAATTAAATCCGACAAACCTGTAATGCTTGATTTTTGGGCTGTTTGGTGCGGCCCATGCCGTATGATCGCACCAATAGTTGAAGAAATGTCGCAGGAATATGACGGCAAAGCCCTGATAGGTAAGGTAGATGTAGACTCAAACCCTAATGTTGCTATAAAATATGGAATCCGGAACATCCCGACAGTACTGTTTGTAAAAAACGGAGAAGTGGCCGATAAGCAGGTTGGCGCTGCTCCCAAAAAGGTATTTACTTCCAAACTGGATGCACTGCTATAAAATTTTTAAGGCAGGGTTTTCCATATTAATTTGATCTGTTTTTGAAGAATATTTTCGATATAGAACAGTTTCATCAGTTTGACAATCTCGGACTGATTGCCCGGGAGGTGGTGGAAGGATTTATTACAGGCCTTCACAGAAGCCCCTTCCACGGGTTTTCTGTTGAATTTGCCGAACACCGGTTATATAACCAGGGAGAATCAACAAAACATATCGACTGGAAACTGTATGCCCGCACTGATAAACTATTTATAAAACAGTATGAAGAGGAAACTAATCTGAGATGTCAGATTGTGATTGACACCTCATCTTCAATGTTGTTCCCTTACAATAAAGGAGATAAACACCTGCGCAATAAACTGGCATTCTCAGTTTATACTGCAGCAGCTTTAATATATCTGCTTCGCAAACAACGTGATGCCGTCGGATTGACCCTTTTCTCGGATCAGATAGAATTTCATGCAGAACCACGGCTGTCTTCTGTTAATGCTGAACTGATGTATGGAAAAATGGCTGAATTAATAAAACCGGAAAATGCCAGGCTCAGAAAAAATACTAATACTACTGATGTATTGCACCAGATTGCCGAAAATATCCACAAGAGGTCATTGGTTATTATCTTCAGTGATATGATAGACAGCAATAAAACAGATGAACTTTTTTCAGCTCTTCAACACCTCCGCTATAACAAACATGAGGTTATTCTTTATAATGTTAATGATCACAGCAGGGAACTTGAATTCAGCTTTAGCAACCGGCCTTATAAATTTGTGGATCTTGAAACAGGACAAACTCTGAAATTAAATCCGTTTGAAGTAAAAAAAGAGTACATTTCATCTGTCAGGTCATATTTTGAAAATTTAAAGGTCAAATGTGGCCAGTACCAGATTGATCTGGCAGAGGCTGATATTAATAAAGATTTTAAAGAGGTCCTTCTGGCATATCTTGTCAAAAGGAAAAGGCTGTTTTGAGAGTTTATATTGCCAGCTTTCCTTATTCTGAATCATTTTTTATAACTTTAGCCTGTTAACCCTAAAACCCCACATCTATGTTGGTTAAAACATACGGAAGTGCAGTGAATGGCATAGATGCCACAATTATCACCATTGAAGTAGATGTTACACGAGGAATAAAGTTTATGATCGTAGGCCTTCCCGACAGTGCTGTCAGGGAGAGCCAGCAGCGAATTGAGTCTGCCCTCAGGCTGAATGGTTATAAATGGCCCGGATTTAAGATTATAGTAAATATGGCCCCGGCAGATATCCGCAAAGAGGGATCGGCATATGACCTGCCCCTGGCTGCAGCGGTACTTGCGGCTTCTAACCAGGTGAAGGGAGATTTGTTGAACAAATATGTACTCATGGGAGAGCTTTCCCTTGACGGAACACTTCAACCTATAAAGGGTGTGTTGCCAATTGCCATAAATGCAAGAAAAGAGAAGCTTGAGGGT
This sequence comes from Bacteroidales bacterium, assembly GCA_012522835.1. Taxonomy (GTDB): domain Bacteria; phylum Bacteroidota; class Bacteroidia; order Bacteroidales; family Prolixibacteraceae; genus JAAYJR01. The sequence continues at coordinate 1,131 of JAAYJR010000319.1, read as the reverse complement.
ATTATTATTCCCCGGCAAAATGCTGGTGAAGCGGCAGTAGTGGATAACCTGAAAGTGTTTGGTGCCGGAAATATCTCAGAAGTGATCCGCTTCCTTAATGGTGAAAATAACCTTGAACAGATAACTGTTGACACCAGATCTGAGTTTCAAAAAAACATAAATAGCTACAATGTAGACTTCTCAGAAGTCAAAGGACAGGAAAATGTAAAAAGGGCACTTGAGATCGCTGCTGCCGGAAGTCACAATATTCTTTTAATTGGCCCGCCAGGTTCAGGAAAGACAATGCTGGCAAAAAGAATACCCACAATATTGCCCCCGTTTACCCTGAAAGAGGCACTGGAAACCACAAAAATTCATTCTGTTGCAGGCAAAACAGGAAAAAATATAACACTCATAACTCAGCGCCCTTTCCGGTCACCACACCACACCATCAGCGATGTTGCACTTGTGGGTGGTGGAAATTATCCACAACCGGGTGAAATATCACTGGCCCATAACGGAGTATTATTCCTTGATGAACTGCCTGAATTTAAAAGATCTGTGCTGGAAGTAATGCGCCAACCACTGGAAGAGAGGGTAATTTCTATTTCAAGAGCTAAAGTATCAGTTGATTACCCATCCAGTTTTATGCTCGTGGCATCAATGAATCCATGTCCCTGCGGCTATTATAATCACCCTTCCAAAGAGTGCCGGTGTGCTCCCGGTGTTGTTCAAAAATATCTGAATAAAATATCCGGGCCTCTCCTCGACCGGATTGATATTCATCTGGAAGTTATACCTGTTCCATTTAAAAAACTTGCAGAAACGGGAAAATCCGAAACCAGTGAATCGGTGAGAAAAAGGGTGATGTCAGCCAGAAGGATACAGGAAAAACGATTCCTGTCTTTTAATGGTATTTATGCCAATGCCCAGATGAACTCAAAACTGATACATAAATTTGTCAAGCTGGACAGTACCTGCAATGAACTTATAAAAGTTGCAATGGAGAAGCTCGGTTTGTCGGCCCGGGCTTATGACCGGATTTTAAAAGTTGCCCGCACGATAGCTGACCTGGATGGCCAGACCCCAGTTCAACCCCACCACCTGTCCGAAGCCATCCACTATCGCAGTCTGGACCGGGAAAACTGGGGA
>JAAYJR010000523.1 GCA_012522835.1 Bacteroidales bacterium | reverse complement strand
CCGATGGTTATTAACAGGAGAAGGATCTATGTTTAATGAAAGCAATATTGATAACATCTCATCACAACGACCTGTGGAAGTAAAAAGTGAACCTGATGTCTTATATGGCACCGGACAAAAGATTCCTCAAAATGACGAGAAACAAGTGCAAAAATTAATACTGCTAAATTCTGATGGAACATTTACCATTTACAGGGAAGATCAGTCTAAACAATGATTATTTTTACATTTGTAAAACAAAAAGTTTTGGCGAATATTTTACAGAAGTGTATTTTTTGTATTTTACAAAAGTAAAGTATTATATATATTTACTGCAGTGCTCATTTTAATACAGGAGCTTTCACACCTTATAGACACAAGAGGCATCTATTTGAAATAAAAAAACAAAATAATCTGTATATTTACCCTCAAACAGATAAAGAATGGAAAAGAGGTTCGTTGATGATTTTTTAGTTATCGATAATATACAATTGAATGAGAATAGCTTTCTGGTCAGGATGTTCGCACCTAAACCCCTGCCTGAAATAAAGGCAGGACAATTTGTTAATGCTGAAATAAAGGATTGCCGGGAAATTTTTTTACGTCGGCCATTTTCAGTTTTTGATATTGACTATTCTAACAATTATCTTTCAATAATTGTAAAAATACTGGGTCGTGGCTCTAATCAATTAGCCAGAGTTATTAAAGGTGATACTATCAGCCTCATATATCCGCTTGGAAGAAGTTTTACATATCCGTCTGAACATGAAAAGATACTTTTTATAGGAGGTGGGAGTGGAGTTGCTCCTATGCTGTTTCTGGCAAAAGATTGTGGCCTTCCCAGGGATAATGTTGATTTGATAATAGGAGCCCGCACTTTTGAAGACCATATCAATGTTAATGATTATAATGGTTATGGAAAATTTCATTTTACAACTGACGACGGGACTTATGGGTTTGAAGGATTGGTGACTGAACATCCGTTAATGAAGAAAAATCTTTCATCATTTGATAAAATATATGCCTGTGGCCCGTTATCTATGATGAAAGCTGTCGCAGCTGAAGCTGTGAAAAAAGATATATTTTGTGAGGTTTCCCTTGAAAATTCAATGGCATGTGGCTTTGGGGTCTGTCTTTGTTGCATTGAGCCAACAAAAAGAGGTAATTTATGTGTATGCACAGAAGGACCGGTTTTTAATATTAAAGATTTAAAATGGTAGATTTAAGAGTTAAAATCCATAAACTGGACTTAAAAAATCCGGTGATGCTTGCTTCCGGAACCTGTGGTTTTGCAGAGGAGATTAATAGTTTTTTCGATATTTCAAAAGTTGGTGGTGTATTTCTGAAAGGCACTACCTTAAATAATCGTGAGGGGAATAATTATCCCCGTATGGCAGAAACAGCATCAGGGATGCTAAATGCAGTCGGACTGCAAAATAAAGGGGTTGATTATTTTATTGATTATATATATCCCCGTATTAAAAATTATAATACACCTCTGATAGTAAATGTTAACGGATCTACGGTAGATGAGTATATTAAAGTAACGGAAAAGGTTGACCAGCTGGAACATATCCCTGCTATTGAACTTAATATATCATGTCCGAATGTTAAAGAGGGGGGTATGGCTTTCGGAATTTCCCCAAAAGGAGCCAAAACCGTTACCAGGGAAGTGCGAAGAGCTTATAGTAAAACATTAATCGTAAAGCTGTCGCCCAATGTTACTGATATTACTGAAATTGCTAAGGTTGTTGAAGGTGAAGGAGCTGACAGCGTCTCTCTTATTAATACATTTCTGGGGATGTCTGTTAATGCTGAGACACGAAAACCACGACTTTCGACAATAACCGGCGGATTGTCAGGTCCGGCAATAAAGCCCCTTGCCCTCAGGATGGTCTGGCAGGTAGCAGGGGCAGTGAAGATTCCCGTAATAGGGATAGGCGGTATAATGAATGCTGAGGATGCTATAGAATTTTTAATAGCTGGTGCATCTGCAATTCAAACAGGTACTGCTCTTTTTAAAAATCCTGTGGTACCGCTGGAAATAATTGACGGGATCAAAGATTATCTGTTAAGGCATAATCTTAAATCAGTATCTGAGCTAACTGGTAGTTTACATTTGTAAACTTGTTGAAAACCAATGAACATTTATTGTAAAAGGATGTTTATATAATAAAATTTTTTAACTGACTTAATACCGATTATAATATGTCGAAATTTGAAATTATAATGCCCAAGCTGGGAGAGAGTATCCAGGAAGGTACTATCACCAAATGGTTTGTTAAAGAAGGAGATACTATTGAGGAAGATGATATGATTTTTGAAGTTGCAACCGATAAAGTAGACTCAGAAATACCATCACCAGTTGATGGTATAGTATCTAAAATTTTGTTTCCGGAAGATAGTCTTGTCTCTGTTGGAACAGTTGTAGCTGTTATAAATACTGATGGAGATGAAAATAAATCAGAGGAGGCAGAGGAGAGTAAAGAAAATGATTCTGCATCTGATAGTAAGGCGGATAAACCTGTCGATCAAAAAGATGATAGTGATTCAGGAACAACTGATAATGATAAAAAACAGACAGATCGTTTTTATTCACCTTTGGTAATGACTATTGCCAAAGAGGAGAATATTTCATTTGAGGAATTGGACAATATTGAGGGAACAGGTTTTAACGGGAGGGTGCGAAAAAATGATATTCTTACGTACCTGGAGCATAGAAAAAGCCGGAAATCCACCGATTCACCCAAAGATTTAAAGACTGAGGCAGAAACGGTAAAAGGGCCTGTTGTCAATGCAGGTGAGGGAGATAAGGTTGTCGAAATGGACCGTGTCCGAAAATTGATTGCTGAACATATGGTAATGTCAAAAAAGGTCTCACCTCATGTGACTACAATAGTTGAGGCTGATGTAACGGATTTGGTCTACTGGCGAAATCAGAATAAAGATGCTTTTCAGAAGAAGTATGGAGAAAAGTTAACCTTTATGCCATTTTTTATTGAAGCGGCAGCAGGTGCACTTGCCGAATTTCCGTATGTCAATTCTTCGGTCGACGGCGATAAAATTATCCTGAGAAAGAATATCAATATCGGAATTGCAGTTGCCAAGAATGATGGTAATCTTATAGTGCCGGTAATTAGAAATGCTGAACAGAAAAATCTGGTAGGCCTTACAAAAGATCTTAACCGGCTGGCTGATGCTGCAAGAAATAATAAATTGAACCCGGAGGAGATACAGGGAGGTACTTTTACAATTACTAATTTCGGCACTTTCAGGAACCTCATGGGTACCCCCATTATTAATCAGCCCCAGGTGGCTATTCTTGCGACTGGAAACATTGAAAAGAAACCCTCAGTTCTTGAGTTGCCAACTGGCGATGCTATTGTTATCCGCCATAAAATGTTTCTTTCTCTCTCATACGACCATAGGGTAGTTGACGGAGCGCTGGGAGGTGCATTTTTGAGGAAAATTGCGGATAACCTTGAAAATTTTGATATTAACAGTTCACTATAATAACTGCAAAATGATTTGCTCTGTACTATCTTAATTTTTATAAAGTAATTTTAAAATTTCAAACGGATGAAACAGGAATTAAAGATACCTAAAGAATATTCAATTAAGAAGACCTCAAAAGAGACCCTTGAAAAATGGTATTGGCTGATGTCTATTGGACGGGCAATTGATGAAAAGGCACCCAATTACCTTAAACAGGCAATCGGATGGTCATATCATGCGCCTTATGCCGGACATGACGGGATACAGCTGGCTGTGGGACAGGTTTTTGAAAAGAATAAAGATCACATGTTTCTATATTACAGGGATATGCTCACTGCTTTGTCATGTGGTATTACTCCCTATGAGATAATTCTGAACGGGATTTCAAAAGCTACTGATCCATCCAGCGGAGGGAGGCATATGTCAAATCATTTTGCAAAACCTGAATTTAACATCCATAGTGTTTCATCCCTTACTGGTAATCATACCCTTCATGCAGTTGGAGTTGCAAGGGCTATAAAATTTTATGGCGACAAGGCTGTAGCGATCAGCAATCAGGGAGAATCGTCTGTCAGCGAAGGTTTCGTTTATGAAGCATTTAACGGAGCTGATAAAGAACAATTACCGGTAATTTTTGTAATTCAGGATAATGGATATGGTATTTCTGTTCCTAAAAAAGACCAGACTGCTCAGCGTAAAGTTGCCAATAATTTCTCTGGATTTAAGAATCTCAGAATTATTCATTGCAATGGCAAAGACGTTTTTGATTCAATGAATGCAATGACCGAAGCTAAAAAATATGCAATAGAAGAGTCCAAACCGGTTATTGTTCAGGCTAATTGCGTGAGAATACACTCTCATTCCAACTCAGATGACCACCTGTTATACAGAAGTGAAGCAGAGAGAAATTATGTGGAGGATTATGACCCTCTGGCTAAATTCAGAAGGATGCTGCTTCGGTATGAAAGATTTACAGAGGAAGAGCTAACGAAGATTGAGGAGGATGTAAAGAAAGAGTTAAAAAAGATACATAAAGAAGCGCTTAGCGCTCCTGATCCCACACCGGAATCTATTTCCGATTACGTATTACCCGAACCCTACGTCTCGTCAAAATATCCTGAAGGATTACATGAAGGACAGGGTGATAAGAAAAAATTAATCACTGCGTTAAATGAAACCCTGAAGACTGAATTCCGGGAAAATCCGGATACTTTTATCTGGGGACAGGATATGGCGAATAAAGATAAAGGAGGAATTTTTAATGTTTCGAAAGGAATGCAAAAAGAATTTGGTCCAGGGAGGGTATTTAATGCCCCTATCGCCGAAGATTTTATTGTAGGGACAGCTAACGGGATGTCGCGATACAATGAAAAGATAAGGATCGTAATCGAAGGTGCTGAGTTTGCTGATTATTTCTGGCCTGCTATGGAGCAATATATCGAAGCAAGCCACGATTACTGGCGATCGAATGGAAAATTTTCTCCTAACATGACCATTCGCCTTGCGTCAGGCGGTTATATAGGCGGAGGGTTATACCATTCCCAGACCATAGAGGGTTCTCTTGTCAGTATTCCCGGTGTCAGGATAGTTTATCCCTCATTTGCAGACGATGCTGCGGGACTGCTTCGTACGGCAATCCGTTCGAAAGGGGTTACTATGTTCATGGAGCCTAAAGCCCTGTATCAAAGTCCGAAGGCAGCAACGATTGTTCCGGATGACTTTGAAGTCCCTTTTGGTAAAGGCCGTATAAGAAGGGAAGGCTCTGATATGACTATTATTACATACGGAAATGCTACCCATTTGAGTCTGGATGCTGCAGAAATGCTTGAAAAGGATGGTTTTAGTGTGGAAGTACTTGATTTAAGATCCCTTATACCACTTGATACGGAACTGATCTATAAGTCAGTGAATAAGACAAATAAAGTTTTGATTGCGCACGAAGATAAGTTATTCGGAGGATTTGGAGGGGAAATAAGTGCGATTATTTCTGAAAAATTATTTGAATTTCTTGACGGTCCGGTGAGAAGAGTGGGATCTGCTTTTACTCCGGTTGGCTTCAATCCTATTCTTGAACGTGCTATATTACCTGATAAAGAACGAATATATAAAATTGCCAAAGAATTACTATTGTATTAATCATGAATAAAACAGCAATTATTTACAGTTTCAATACTCAGAAATCTAAAAAAATTTCTGAAAAGGTCATTGATGCTTTTGGCGGATCAAAAGTAGACAGTATAAATGCAGAGGAGGTTGATAAGAAGGTTATTGAGAAATATGATCAGTTTATTTTTAGCGTACCTACATGGTTTGATGGTGAATTACCCAATTACTGGGACGAATTTATCCCGGACCTTGAAGAGATTGACCTTAAAGGGAAAAAATTTGCGCTTTTCGGACTTGGTGATCAAAAGAATTACCCTGAGAATTTTTGTGATGCAATAGGAATAATGGCTGAAATTATTGAAGGCCTGGGAGGAGAACTTGTCGGACAAACATCTGCTGAAGGTTATAAGTTTGAGTCATCAAGAGCATTGAGAGGAGATAGTTTTGTGGGATTACCCCTTGATCAGGAAAACCAGGCCCGGTTGACTAACGAGAGGGTAAAACGGTGGGTGGACCAGCTAAAAAAAGAATTTTGATATCACGGCTTTTTCAAATGATATTATTCTTTAACAGCAGATTTTCTGACTCTGTTTTTTGCAGACATATTTAAATGGGATTTTCAAAAAATAAAATATTTCTGAACCTTCCTGAATATCCGGGAGGAAAACTTGCATTCAAAAAATATTTGAAAGAGAATCTTGTATACCCTGAAGAAGCAAAAAGAAATAATGTTCATGGTATCGTGCAGCTAATAGCTGAAATTGACGATAACGGATATGTAAAAAACGTTATCGTTGAAAAGGGTATTGGTGCCGGATGCGATGAGGAAGCTGTGAGGCTTATAAAAAATGTGAGGTTTGGCGGAGTAAAGAACAGGGGAATCAGGCTCAAAACCCGTAAGAAGTTTAAAATTGAGTTTAAACTGCCTGCTGAACGAAGGATCAAATATAGTCTTAAAGCTAAAGCTAAACCTGAAAATGATAACAAACCCCCAAATACTTCCTTTAACTATACAATTGATTTATAGTTATTTACCTGATTTTTCTGATATGCATCAACGCTGTTTACATTTGTAAAATAACTTTTTTTACAAATGTAAACAGTACAATTGCGTCGATTGTTGTTTAGATATCAGTGAATGATTTTATTCACATTTTAAGTATATCGTTAAGATTGCAGATCTTCAGGATAAATAAACTTTCTGCTTCTTTTCAGCTTTTTTTTAAGGCAATTATTTTCAGTATATTGCATATTTAAATAACCCTGACAAATTGTTATTAAATATGTGTACATTGTTATAATCAAATATGACAAGGAAATCGAGTTAATTATTGTTAAGTAGAATCTTATTGTGATGAGGTTAATTTTAATCCAAAATATATTCAATTTTAATTGTGATTACTTCTTCAATAACTATAATTAATTAATTTTGGGACTTTTGAAATTAAAGCATAAAATTGTCTGATACTAGTTACATATTTGTTACCGGAGGAGTTACCTCCTCGCTTGGTAAAGGTATATTAGCCTCATCACTTGCTAAATTGCTGCAGTCAAGGGGTTATACTGTCACTATTCAAAAGTTGGATCCATATATTAATGTAGATCCGGGAACATTAAATCCCTATGAGCATGGCGAGTGCTTTGTAACAGAAGATGGTGCTGAAACTGACCTTGACCTTGGCCATTATGAAAGATTCCTCAATGAGCCGACTTCACAGGCGAATAATGTAACCACCGGAGGCATTTATCAGTCAGTCATCAATAAAGAGAGGCGGGGGGATTACCTTGGGAAAACTGTTCAGATTATACCGCATATTACAGATGAGATAAAACGAAGAATAAAAATTCTGGGAACTAAGGGAAAATACGACATCGTAATTACTGAGATTGGGGGTACTGTTGGTGATATTGAATCATTGCCATATATTGAGTCTGTGAGGCAGCTCAAAAGGGAATTGGGTACCAGGTCGTTAGTTATTCACCTTACTTTAGTGCCTTATCTTGCTGCTACCGGAGAATTGAAAACCAAACCTACCCAGCATTCAGTAAAGTTGCTTTTAGAAGCAGGAATTCAACCTGATATTCTGGTATTGCGGACTGAACATGAAATTGATTTTTCTATTCGTGAAAAGGTTGCACTTTTCTGCAATGTCGATTCAGAAGCTGTTATCCAGTCGATTAATGTTTCAACAATTTATGAAGTGCCTTTGAAAATGCGCGATGAAAAACTGGATACTATAGTCCTGAAGAAACTGGGATTTGACAGTAACCAGGAACTTGACATGAAAGCATGGAATGATTTCCTTTCAAGGTTAAATAATCCAAAGTCATCTGTTACCATCGGACTGATCGGAAAATATGTGGAACTCCATGATGCATATAAATCAATTGCTGAAGCATTGGTTCATGCAGGTGCAGCTAATGAATGCATCGTAAATATTAAATGGATCCATTCTGAAACGATTGAAAAAGACAACGTTTCAAAAATACTGGCTGATGTAGACGGTATAATTGTTGCTCCGGGCTTCGGACACAGGGGAATGAATGGAAAAATCACCGCTGCAAAATTTGCACGGGAGAATAATGTACCATACCTGGGTATTTGTCTTGGAATGCAGGTCGCTGTTATTGAATTTGCAAGAAATGTTCTGAACCTGACCGGAGCCGATTCAACAGAGATGAATCCCAAGACTCCTTTCCCTGTTATCGACCTAATGGAACACCAAAAAGGGATTACAAATTATGGGGGAACAATGAGGCTTGGATCATATGAGTGCAGATTAATTGAGAATGGAAGCCACTCATTTTATTCATATAATAAACTGACAATTTTTGAGAGACATCGTCACAGATACGAATTCAATGACAACTATATTAATCAGTTTATTGAAGCTGGCATGGAGCCTGTTGGAGTTAATCCTGAAACCAACCTGGTTGAGATTATTGAAATACCACAGCATAAATGGTTTGTAGGAGTTCAATTCCATCCTGAATATCAAAGTACAGTGCTAAATCCACATCCTTTATTTATTGATTTTATAAAAACAACATTACCTGAGATTCAAAATGGATAAAAATTCAATTATAGGTATATTTCTAATTTTTGGAATACTGGTCTTATTTACAATCATAAACAAGCCTTCTGAGGAAGAAATTGCTGAAGTAAAGCGGAAACGCGATTCTATTGCGATGGTTGAAAGGGAGCAGGAGAAATTATTACAGTCAGAGAAAGAAAACACTATTGATCAAACAGTTACAAGTCAGCCTGACACGGTTGACCTTGAAACTGTCATTAAACAAAAATCTGATCAGCTGGGAGTTTTTGGCAGATCTGCTATTGGAGAAGAGGAGTTTTATACAGTTGAAAATAACCTGTTGAAAATAACATTTTCAAATAAGGGGGGAAGAATTTATTCAGTTGAATTAAAGGACTATATGACATATGATTCATTGCCGGTAGTTCTATTTGACGGACCTGAAACTAAGTTTGGGCTTAGCTTTTTTGCACAAAACAGAAGCATCAATACTGACCAGTTATTTTTTATTCCTCAATTTGGTAATGAGTCAGTAGTTATTGATGGCCCTGAAGTAAGAAAAGGCAATGAAGGGAAAATAAGGTATAATGAGAATCACCCTGGCAGCTCAGGGAAGGTGAGTTTCCGTCTTGAAGTGGGTCCTGGTAAATACCTGGAATATATTTATTCAATGGAACATAATTCATATATGATTGATATGGATATGAATTTTGTGGGGATGGATCAGTATATTGCATCAAATCAGTCATATATTAACTTTACCTGGTCGATAGACGTACCCCGTCAGGAACGTATGTCACGATTTGGCGAGGACCGGTATACTAATATTATGTACAAATTTTATGAGAATGATGTGGATAATCTTTCTCAAACTAAATCAGATGAAGATAATTTAAGTACCAGGATTAAGTGGATTGGCTTTAAGCAACTGTTCTTTAATTCTTCAATTATCGCAAAAGAGTCATTCCCGAATGCTTATGTAAAATCTGAAAAGTTTGAGGAAGATGATAAATACCTGGCTAACTTTATGACCGAAATAGCAATTCCATACCAGGGTAAGGATTCTGAAAGTACTGAGATGCAATTTTATTTTGGTCCTAACCACTATCAAACATTGAATCAGTATGATATCGATCTTGAAAGACTGGTCTATCTGGGTTATGCAATTGTAAGACCTGTTAATAAATACCTGATCATTCCGGTATTTAATTTTCTGAGAAAATTTATTTCGAATTTCGGAATTATAATATTGCTACTGACTATTTTCATTAAAACCATACTGTTCCCCTTTACTTACAAATCTTATATTTCCCAGGCAAAAATGCGTGCCCTGAAACCTGAAATGGATGAGATAAACAGTAAGTTCGGGAATGATAAGGCAATGGAAAAGCAACAGGCAACGATGGCATTATACAAAAAGGCAGGTGTTAACCCTATGGGAGGCTGCCTTCCTATGCTACTTCAGTTTCCTATCCTGGTTGCAATGTTCTTTTTCTTTCCAACTTCAATTGAATTAAGACAACAAAGTTTTTTATGGGCAGATGACCTTTCAACATATGATTCTATAATGAATCTGCCGTTTTCAATTCCTTTTTATGGTGACCATGTCAGTTTGTTTTGCCTTTTAATGACTATAACTACCATTATATCAACGAGGTTGAACCAACAGGCTACTTCTTCACAAGGTATGCCCGGTATGAAAGCTATGATGTATATGATGCCGGTAATGTTTCTGTTCATTCTCAATAACTATTCATCAGGATTAAGTTATTACTACTTCCTGGCAAATGTTATTACAATCGGACAAACCTATATTATCAGGTCATTTATTGACGAAGAGAAGATCAGGGCCAGATTGCAGGTCAATAAGAAAAAGCCGGTAAAAAAATCAAAATTTCAAAAGCGTCTTGAAGATATGGCAAAACAGCGTGGTCTTCAAATGCCTAAAAAATAGTCTCATCTATTCAGGAAACATTTTAAATACCCTTTTAAACTATCTGAAAATTTATCTGTCAAATAGGAAGTTACATGAACCTTTGACATGATAAGAGTTTATTATTCTGCACTGCCAGGGTTCCAGTTTTTATAAAATTTAAATTGTTTTAAAATGAAGAGAATTGTAATGTTTTTGATTGCGGTTTTCGCAGGAACCACATTCCTCTCGGCACAGCCGGGACAGGACAGAAGGTCATTTGATCCGGAAACTATGGCCAAACGCCAGACAGAGCAGCTTAAAGAACTGTTGGACCTGAATAAAGACCAGGAAAAAAAGGTTTATGACCTGAATCTGGAAACAAGTAAGCAAATGAGGGCTTTACGTGAAGAAAACCGCAATAGTGGAAGTGGTTTTGAAGGTATGAGGGAAAAAATGGGTGAGATAAGAGAGAAACAGGAAACAAAAATGAAAGGGATTCTTTCGGAATCTCAGTGGAAGAAATATCAAAAATACCTGGAGGAAAGAAGACAACAAAGAAGTCAGGGTAGGCCCGGATCACCACGGTAAGGCCTATTTTGAAAAGGAGTGTTTTAAGTGAGTCATTTTGATTGCGGCAATAGCGGCTTCATCGCCCTTATTGCCGTATTTTCCTCCTGCACGGTCCTTCGCCTGTTGTAAGTTGTTTGTCGTAAGGACACCAAAAATAAATGGTTTATTGTATTTCAGGTTTAAAGTTGTTGTGCCGGTGGAAACTCCCTGACAAATGTAATCAAAATGCGGGGTTTCACCTTTGATCACACAACCAAGCAGAATTACTGCGTCAACATTCTCAAACTCTGCAAAATACTGTGCTCCGAGCGGGAGTTCAAAACTGCCAGGAACATATTTTACTATAATATTTTCCGAAGTTGCACCATGTCTTTTCAAAGTTTCCACAGCACCTCCGGCCAACCTGGATGTGATTTCAAAATTCCATTCAGAAACAACTATCCCTACACGCATTCCTGTAGCAGCAGGGACAGATGAAATATCATATTGTGACAGATTTTTTGTTGTCATATATTTACCTGACTCATGTTAATTATTTTCAACCCTTGCTATATACTTATCTATATAGCGTCCTTCATTAGATTCAGGATATTTTTCTTTGATCTCTTTATAAATAGCCAGGGCACCTTTCGGGTCTTCCATTGATTCTAATAACCTGGCAGCCTTCATCATATATATTGGGTTTGTAAATTCATTATTATTCAGTGAGTAGGCTTTTTTATAGTGGTTAAGTGCCACTTTTTCTTCTCCCAGTTCCAGCTTAGCATCTCCTTTTGCTCCCTCTGCAACTGTGGCAAGTAAAAGGTCATCTGTTTTGAAATCATTGAGATAATCAAGCGCATCTTCATATTGTCCGAGATGCAGATATGATATACCTGTGTAATATTTAGCCAGGTTGGCCGATTTGGTCATTTTGTAGTCATCAATAATGTCCAGAAAACCTAAATAATTTCCATCTCCGTTTACGGCAAGGTTAAAAGAGTCTTTTTCAAAATAATTTTCAGCCATAAACATTTGTGATTGTGCTTCTTCTTCACGGGGTTGTAAATAGAACTTGTTGAAAGCCAGATATCCCATAACTACCAGAATTATGGCGCTGATAATATAAGTTACAGGTTTTTGGTTTTCTTCAATAAAACGTTCGGTTCTGGTTAACGCGGTTTCCAGTTCCTGCAAATTATCAGGTTGTTGAGTTTTCTTTTTTGCCATATCAAATGATTTCATTTTTGTGCCGCAAAAATAGCTATTTTTTATTAACCTAGCAGAAAAGTAGATTTAAATTTGGTTATAAATTACTATGGCCATGATCTTAAAATGTATCATTTAATATCTGTACCAAATTCTCATTTTTAATTAGCTTTGCAATTCAAAGGCGATTTATAAAATGTATATTGATGAAATTTCCATATTGAATTTTAAAAACCTGAAGGATGTTCAGGTATCTTTTTCTTCAAGGTTAAACTGTTTTATAGGAAATAACGGTGCCGGTAAGACAAACCTGATGGATGCTGTTTATTATCTCTCTTTCTGCAAAAGTTTTTTTAATGCATCTGACCAGATAAATATAATGCATAATGAAGAATTCTTTATAATAAATGGCATTTATAACCGCTTTAACTCAAAAGAGGCTGTATCCTGTGCCTTGCAAAAAGGACAAAAAAAGCTGTTTAAACGTAATTCAAAGATATATAATAAACTGGCTGATCATATAGGATTGCTGCCATTAGTAATGATCTCTCCCTCTGATGTGAACCTGCTGCTTGGGGGCAGCGCGGAAAGGCGTAAATTTATGGATGGGGTGATTTCACAGTATGACCCTAATTACCTGGATGACCTTATTCATTACAACAGGGCTGTTTTTCAGAGAAATAACCTTCTCAGGCAATTTACTTCAGAAAATTATTTCGATCAGGAATTGTTGTCTGTATGGGACAGCCGCCTGATAGAGCATGGTAACCGCATTCACCTTAAACGGAGCAGGTTTGTGAAAGATATTATACCGGTCTTCCAGAAATACTATTCCTTTATTTCAATGGAAAACGAAAGGGTAGGGCTTGCCCATCAATCTGATTTATATAATAGTAGTTTTGAATTATTACTGAACGACAATGTAAACAGAGACAGGGCTTTGCAGTATACAACCACAGGAATTCATAAGGATGAGCTACTTTTTAATATTGATGAATATCCTATAAAGAAACTTGGATCACAAGGCCAGAAAAAAACTTACCTGGTGGCTTTAAAAATGGCACAGTTTAACTTTATTGCAGAGATATCAGGTATGAAACCAATATTATTACTTGACGATATATTTGATAAACTTGACCGTAACCGTGTTGAACAAATTATAAAGCTAGTTTCCGGCGATCAGTTTGGACAGATATTTATTACAGATACAAACAGAAGCCATCTTGACGGAATATTAAAGGAAATGGCCTCAGATTTCCGTATCTTTAATGTAACGTCAGGTTCTATACAACAAATTCAATGAGAAGAAGCAATACACAGCAACTTAGTGAGGTCCTGCGCGAATATATCAGGGAAATGAGATTTGACCGTAAACTTAAAGAGGTTGATGTGGTTCAGTCATGGCAGGAGCTTTTAGGAAAAACAATTTCCAGATACACCCGTAATATTTATTTTTCAAAAGGCATTTTATTTGTTGAGATAAGTTCTCCTGTAGTTAAGAATGAACTTATAATGATCCGTGAAGAGATCCGCTCCCGCCTGAATAAACAGGCAGGAGAGGAGATAGTTACCAAAATAGTATTTAAATAGTACAGAATTTGCCTGGATTCAATAATCAGAACCTTTCAATTTTAGAAAAGAAGAAGTCTGATTCAATGATTGCATTTTCATCACTATCAGAACCATGTACTGCATTTTGTTGAAGATCAGTTCCATATAAGTATCTGACGGTTCCTTTTTCAGCCTTCTCAGGGTTCGTTGCCCCGATCAGTGTCCTGAAATCATTAACCGCATTATCTTTTTCCAGAAGAGCGGTAATAACCGGACCGGAACTCATAAACTGTACCAACGATTCATAAAATGGCTTGTCTTTGTGCACTGAATAGAATAAACCGGCTTGTCCGGAAGTCAGCTTTACCAGTTTCAATGCTTTAAATTTAAACCCTGCTTCATTGATCATTTTTAATATAGCCCCTGCATTGTTATTCCTGAATGCAGTAGGCTTGATTATTGTTAAAGTAATTTTACCTGCCATTATTTTTAATGTTAATATTCAATAATTGGGCAATATTAACAAAATTTGAAGAAAATAGCATTTGCCCCCGTTCCAGATTTCTTATATTTGTCAGTTTAAATTTTGATAGTTTTGAAAAACACTGATAATGAGATTTTTAATTCACTGAAAGCTCTTTTTACAGGAAAACGTGTTAAGATTGTTATAATATCGCATGAAAATCCGGACGGAGATGCTGTTGGTTCATCGCTTGGCCTGGCAGAGGTGTTGGGTAATTTCGGTCATGAGGTAAATGTGATTGTTCCAAATGTTTATCCTGAATTTCTCAAATGGTTTTCATCTGAGTTAAAGGTCTGGATTTACGACATTGATAAAAAAGAAGCTAAAAATATAATAAGCTGCGCAGAAGTGTTAATCTGCCTGGATTTCAATAATCCTGAAAGAGCTGCAAAAATGAGTAAGCAGATAATTCAGTTTCAGGGTACAAAGGTAATGATTGACCATCATCCTTACCCGGTGCAGTTTTGTGATTATATGATCTCAGAAACAGAATACAGTTCAACTGCGGAACTGGTATTCCGGCTTGTAACAGAAACAGGACTTAAAGATTTTATTAATTATGCCTCTGCCGAAGCTCTTTACACAGGCATAATGACCGACACTGGCTCTTTCAGCCATAACATTTCAAGGCCCGGGCCATTTTTGGCAGCTGCGGAGTTGATGAAGTGGGGAATTGACACTGAAAAAATTCAATCAAATGTATATCATAATTTCAGTGCAGACAGGATGAAACTGCTTGGTTATTGCCTCAACAAAAAGATGGAAGTTTTTCCGGAATACCGTACTGCGGTAATCCATATCTCGCGCGACGAATTACTGGAGTATAATTTTCAGCCGGGTGATCCAGAGGGATTTGTAAATTATCCGTTATCGATAAACAATATTATTTTCAGTGCGCTGTTTATTGAAAAGAAGGATGTAGTTAAAGCATCTTTTCGTTCAAAAGGCAATTTCCCTGTTAATAATTTTTCGCAAAGATATTTTGGAGGAGGTGGGCATCTGAACGCTGCCGGGGGCGAATCAAAGTTAACACTGACAGAAACAGTTGAACGTTTTAAGCAACTTTTAATTGAGTTTAAGCATCAATTATTGGGAATAACAGAGTAAGAAAAACACGTTAAGGAAATTAATGATAATTATCCCCTTTAAAATAAATGATTTATTAAAAATTTTAAACTAAGTTATAATGAAATACCTATTATCAGTAATATTTGCTTCAGTATTAATATTTACATTATTCTCTTGTAAGGAGAATGACCTTGAGAAGCAAAGAGAGAGGGAGTTGAAACTTCTGGATGAATATATTCAGAATAATTATTCCGGGTTAGATCCAAAGCCATCCGGACTGTTTTATATTGAACTTAGTGAAGGTATAGGGGATTCTATTAGAATGGGTGATAAAGTTCAGATATTTTATGACCTCTATACTTTAGACAGCTCATATGTTGCAGGAACCGGCCCTTACGAACCAAGTGAAATGATAGTACTTCCACCGACACAGTTGGGGTCTTCAGCTGAAACTGTAACCGAAATGAAGGGGCTTCATGAAGCTCTTACTTATATGAAAAAAGGATCCAGGGCATTACTTATTATACCTTCTGAACTTGCATTCGGACAGTATGGCACATACGGGGTTGGTGGGTTTAGGTCTCTCCTTATGGAAGTGGAAGTTTATAAGGTATTTCCTTTAACAGAAAGAGAAGAAGAAGAAGAGTAGAGAAAAGTAAATTTCATTCCGGTTAATATTCAAAATCCACAGGCATGGGATTTATTAACCTGTTTACTGTAAATACAGGCATTTTGCATTCATGAACAATTTCTGAAACGAACTTTCCTATTGCAGTTCCAGTCATGTTTGACTCTTCGTGTGTCCTGATAATTACCAATCCTGGTTTTTCTTTTTCAATATGTTCTATTATAACTTTATGTTTTTCCCGGATTTGGGTTTTAAGTACAGTTACCTCACATTCAACTCCCCGCTTGATCAGCATATATTTAAGCTTTTCTGCATTTTTCCATGCAAGGCTGTTTCTGGTTGAGAGATTGACATTTAAGGCAGACACAATTTCAATCTTAGCATTGAATTTTTTGGCGAAATAGGTAGCCCAGAGAAGCTTTTTTGAAGTGGCGCGGGAGATGTCAACCGGGATAATGATTTTTTTGAAATTATCAGTAAAATGATCTTTGTTTATTGTCATCACTGGACATACAGACCTGCTTATAAGCTTATCAGTCTCATACCTGCTCAGTCCTCCCGGTGATTCACTCTTATCGACAATCATAAACTCATAGCCCCCATTTTTGGATTGTAAAAACAGAATCCTCAAAGTATT
>JAAYJR010000367.1 GCA_012522835.1 Bacteroidales bacterium | reverse complement strand
GTCTATGATCATGCGACCGTAGTAATTTTCATTGTCCCCCGAAGTGGTGTTGAGTAACAAAAAGCCGGTTGCATTTAACTGCAAAGCAAAAACGAAATCGCTGAATTTATTCATCTGAACAGAACCATCAATAGTCGCTTTATTCTGACCGGTATCGGTAAGGGTAAATGAATTAAACCAGATACCTCCCGGTTTAAACTGAATGGTTTCATTGCTGAGTTGTAGCCGGTTATTAAGCACGGCAGGCTTTACAAACACATCATTGAAAACCAGGTCGCCGGTAATTTCAGGGGAACTGACAGAACCCTGAATGAATAAGTCTCCTGACAATGTTCCCGAAGATTCGGATATATGTTCCGTCAAAAAAGCCTCGATGGTCTTCATCGAAAGCGACTGAACGGCTGTTTTTACACTTATTGAATTATCACCACCACCAGCCATAAAATAACCCACAGCAGAAAGGTTGTTATCAGGCCCGGACAAATTCACATCCAGGTTGAATTTTCCGGTTTCCGGGTTGGTTGCTATTATGGTTAAATCCCCCACAGGAACCTCTCTGACTGCCAGTTGACTGATCTTTGCATCGGCAATTATGCCATAGGTATCATTTACCCTCTTAAGCAATGCATTTCCATTAACTATTCCTTTCACAAAACTTGTATCTTTTTCGATTATCCGGGAAATATCATCAAGTTTGAAATTCTTTAGCTCAATATTCAGATCATCATTGAACTGTTGATTTACGGAAGCTACTTTTATCTGGCTTACCGCATTGTTAATAAACAGGTTATGGATTAAAAACCCTTCGTTACCGAATTCTATAAAGTTTTCCGGGTCTATGTCCCAGGGATTAAACATAAGGTAGAAATCTTCAGGATTGAACACCAATTTGTAATTACCTTCCGTTTTGGTTATTTTTGAGTGGATTACAAACTTTTTTCTTTGGTCATCATCAATCGATGTAAAGCCTGCAATCAGGGTGTTGTCTGCCAGTTTACCTTCAATAAGGAAGTTGTCCAGTTTTACCAGGTTATTTGAAACCGTACTACTCGACAGCGACCAGGCCAGTTCAGAAGGATCAGACTTTACATCTATGACCAGGCCGGCAATTTCAGTGGTCCCATACACTATTTTGTCCATTGTTGCATGTAATTTCAGGTCCTTTTTTTCGCTGTCAAAACTTCCCTGAATAATTCCCGGCTGAAACACATTTAACTGTGGCAAAAGAATTTGTGAAAGGATGGGATGGTTATGAAGCTGAATCTCGAAATTAAAATCAGATGGTTTGCTTTCTATTTCTGACTCAATATCGTCATATAGTGGAAAGTAATTGTTAATAAAATGCTTAAGTTTTGATGAGAAAGCATTTGGCGACATTGTTCCTGAATATTTTGCATCTATCAGAGAGCTGCTGAAATTAAATTCACTTCTGTCTGGCTTGTTTACAGAAGTGAACAGCAGCGAATCGAGTACATAAATACGTTCACCCTGAGCCACTGTAAGATTGGTTATTCCAACAGTGCCATAAAGATTATCAAGGGTTCTGCCCTCTAAATCTGCTGATACAGCCAGGCCAATTCTTAAATCCTCGTTTGTAATATTAAGTTTTTGAAGGTCGGCTCCCTGCAAATCCAACTTAAATTGAAAGAATTCCTCTCCGGGATTCAAACCCGCAAAACCCTCAAAATTGAAGACTGCATTCTCGTCATTCAGATTTATATTTCCCGAAAATTCCTGTCCGGAAAGTGTTCCATCCAGGGACAGATTCCGGTAAATGTACCGGTTGAAGTATAACTGTGTTACTTCTCCTTTGATAGCTGCATTCACTGTTTCTATGTCCAACCCCTGTCCCTCTGCTTCTGCGGTTAAGGACACAGGGCCATAAGTGACAGTATCTTTGAGAAGCCTGCCTGCATCAAAACTATCCACACTTAATTTACTACTGAATTTTTCTTCCTTATCTACCAATGCATCAATGTTAATGGCTCCAAAACTGCTGTTTATGCCAACAGTTGATTCAAATGCCCTGATTGTTCCATTGAAAACAACTTCTAAACTAATATTTTCAGGTAGTTCAATATTTTCAGGAATATTTGTACCGGCCAGCATTTCAAGATCATTTTTTCCTGAAATTACTTTCAAATCAGGAAAATGGTACGACGCAGCCTGAACATTTGGTAGTCCGGCAATGTTGAAATCGGTTTCCAGCACGGTATTTTCACCGGTTTTTATAACTAAGTCCCTGCCGATCAGATTGTTTGACGGCCCGTCCACGGTTCCGCTTATGGTAGTGGTATTCGTCAGGTCTGTAAAGAATGGCAGATTGATCAGGTCATTACTAAAATAGAGTGCATCGGAATTTTTAAAGTTGACATTTCGCATGACCAGGGTCAGGTTGTCAAATTCATAATCCTTCGTAAACGATTCGAGTGAGGTAAATTGAATAGAAAAGTCGGCATCAATTGCAGAGTCAGGGGTTTTTAGTTTTAGTTTATCCGTTGTGATGGAATTTTTATCCATGCTGAATTCGGTTTCCAGACTGCTGATTACAAACCCATTCTGATCAATGGCACTGAATTCTTCTACCGCTATTTTGACAAGGTCCTTCTCATAATAAAAATCATTTGCGGCAAAGGTAAGGTGTGCAAATTTCAAATAATCGGGGTTAAATTCCTTTTTTACATCATCAAAATCTCCAACCCTGTAAATAAATGAATTGTCAGCCATATTCATCCGGTTAACCTTGATTTTCCAGTTGTTTCCTGATGATAAACCGATATCAGCGGCTATTGAACCGGATAAAAATTCAGGTTTGAAATTGTGGTAACGTATATTGCTTTTCGCTAAGGATAAACGGTTAGAAATCAATAGTTCTTCCTGTATATCAATCGAAGCATCTGCAAGTTCTAAATGATCTACACCCGAAATAACAGACAGATAATTAACTGAATCGAAATAAGTTACCGAAGAATTGTTTATCTGAAGTTTTTTTGCGGTAATTTTTGGCAGGATTTTTTTCTGATTTTTTGTTTGTGTGTTTGCCGGGTCACTCCTCTGTATGTCAACGGTTAATCCCCTTAATAACAATTCATTAAATGCATATAGCGATTTTTTGGGAGCGATCTCCATAACCCTGATATCCGACTTTTCTATTGCTGCGAATACATTTGTCCCGGTCCTTACATCATTGTAGGAGAACAAAACTTTTTTCAGATTGACCTTATCGAGGCTGAATGTCCATTTGCCGGGAGTCAGTGAATTTTTATCCACCTGTTTTGTGGTATCACTGAATGTTGTTATTAGAAAGTTATAGTTGAACAATGGATCGGTTTGGGACCTGGATAGTTTGATGGTAGCGTCTTCTAGTACAAAGGAACCTATATTTATCTTGTTTGAGAATAAGTCGTAAAGCGCTATATTAACTTTCACCTTTCCTGCATAAATTAAAGTGTCGGTTTGGGTATCTTCCACGTAAATTCCTTCCAAAACTATTGCTTTGGGAAATGAGATTTTTACATTTTCAATTTCCACCCTTGTTTTGGTTTTGCTGCTCACATATGAAGCAGCAAAATCGACAATTTTATTTTGAACAGAAGGGATTTGGATAAGCAGGGCCACCAGAATAAAAAGCAATACGAGGCCTGAGGCCACCCATAAGAGCACCTTGATTATTCGTTTTATAATTATACCGGACTTACTCATCTTGAAAATGAAATAAGAAAACAAAAAATACAAAACACGAATAAATTGTATCCTGCAAAAAATCTAAGTTGAGCACTTTTAACGGGATTTGTGTTACATAACTTCTGAAAAGAGTTGCATCATTCACACATATCTGCTTTATTGAAATATTACAATTGCCGGTTTCTCAATCTCAAAATCGCGGAAGCCGAAATCAGCAGTTTGGAAAGAGTTTATTTTAAAAATATTATTTCCTTTACCTGGAATTACAGGATAAAATGAGATGGATAGTTGAAAAGCATTCAAAACAAGGTTGTCATTTTTTATTAAAACTCCCAATCCTATTTGCGAATATACCTTGCCGGACCGGAAGCCCTTTGCCGGATCGCCAAGCATTCCAAGTGAAAAATTCAGATAGGGGCCAAAATGAAATCCGATAAAATTCCACGGGGCATAAGATTGTGTTTGCCATGTAAGCAACAAACGACTTGTGCCTGACAATACCGGGCTGTTAAAACCTCTCAGTCCGTATTCGTTATTAATTGTTAAACTATCGTAACTGGTTCGGTGGATACCAATAATTACCTGAGGTTTAATAAATTGTCTGAATTTCCATTGTCCTATTTCAATCAATCCTGTAAAATAATTTGCTGCGGCCCTGATGAGAGCCTGTTCAGAG
>JAAYJR010000047.1 GCA_012522835.1 Bacteroidales bacterium | reverse complement strand
ATTTTAATTAGCATCGGATCTGGAAATAATTGTAAACAGTGTAGTTGCATTTAGCCTGAACTTATAAAAAGTTTCGTCTAACGGTGAAATAATTGGAACCGGAAAGTGAAAGTGATAAAATGTAAAATTGAAATTCAGACGGATGAAGGAAGATATATGCATTATACTTTGCAAGTGTGGCGCTAATGTAATTTCAGGGGAAAAGTATGAAGAGATTAAGAGTTTAATAAAACAACTTGATGCCCGGGTATTTGAACTTTCTGATCTGTGCGCTATTACTGTTAATGACAGAGGTTTCTTGAATAACATTATAAAAAATTTCACTCGTAAAATAGTTATAGCCTGTTATCCCAGGGCTGTAAGGAATATGATACAGCAGGCGGGATTGAGTTATAATGGATTTGAAACAATTAGCTTTAAAGAGTATTCTGCCGGAGATATTTTACAAAAGATAAAAGAGATATCAGGAATTGAAGACGGGAAAGCTGATTTTACTCTCCTGAAAAGTGATCTTGATGTTCCTGCATGGTTTCCGGTAATCGATAAGTCTCTTTGCACACTTTGTGGTAAATGTGCCAGGTTTTGCCTGTTTGGTGTATATAATTTTAATGGTAAGAGACTTGAAGTGATAAATCCCCTGGCCTGCAAAAATAACTGTCCGGCCTGCGGACGAACCTGTCCGGCCTCTGCGATTATGTTTCCAAGGATGGCTGAAAAAACTCCTTTGTCCGGGGCTGAACCGGGAAGCACACCTAATGTTGGAGGTGACCTTTTAATCATGTTAAATGAGAGAAACAGAAACCGCAAGGGTATTTTCAGGAATAACATTATGAAACAGGCTGAGGATGAGCGCAGAAAAGCTTTAGAGGAGCTCAAACATGCAGTGAATAAAAAAAAGTAGCATGATAAGAAGGATTTTAATGAATACGGACAAAAGGTGTCTGTTCAAAGTGTTTTACAATCTTGGAGTGAAGGGATCTTTAAGTATTTACAAATTTCGGAAAAGGCTTGAAAAAGGACAGTTTTTCCCTGCTTTTCATTTTATTTCGGTTACTGACGATTGTAATTTACGTTGCCAGGGTTGCTGGGTTACCGGTAAAAAGGAGAAAAACCGACTGGATTTTAAGCATGTCGACAATATTATAAGGGAGTCAAAATCAATGGGGTCTTACTTCTTCGGAATTCTGGGAGGTGAACCTCTCATGTATAAAGATTTGTTTAATATTTTCAGGAAGCACCCTGACAGTTACTTTCAACTCTTTACCAACGGCACTCTTCTTACTCCTGCTGTAGCTGAGGAGTTAAGAAAATGTGCGAATGTAACGCCCCTTATAAGTTTTGAAGGGGATGAACATGTGGCTGATATTCGCCGGGGTGGTGAAAATATATTTATAAGGACCCAAAAAGCTATAGAAAATGCAACATCGGCTGGACTCTTTACCGGAGTTGCCATTAGCGTCTGTAAATCAAATATTGACATGGCTCTTTCACCTGATTTTATTAACTCCCTGATTGATAAAAATGTGGCATATCTTTGGTACTATATTTTCCGTCCTGTAGGTGAAAATCCGTCTGTTGAACTGGCTTTAAGCATTGAAGAAATAAACCTTTTACGCAGGTTTATTGTTAATGCAAGAAGCAGGTTTGATATAGCTATTATTGATGCATACTGGGATGAAGACGGTAACGGACTTTGTCCGGCAGCCTCGGGACTAAGCCATCATATTAATGCTTCAGGGTATATAGAGCCTTGTCCGGTGATACAATTTGCAACTGATAAAACAGGCAACAGTTCACTGAGGGAATTATATAAATCGTCACTGTTCCTGAAAGAGCTGAAAAGGGAGATTCCTCAAAGGACTTCAGGTTGTGTGATTATGGAAGATCCTGCGTGGGTAGCTGCTCAGGCAGAAAAATATGGTGCAGCAGATACATCAGGGCGTAACAATGAGGCAGAACGGTTGAGGCAGATGCCCGTAGTTCCCAGTCATGGTTCCGCTGAGGTAATACCTGAGAAAAGGTGGATTTACCGTTTTGCAAAGAGAAAAGCATTTTTTGGACTTGGCGCTTATGGATAAAGAAAAATTATGTTAAAAGTAAACAGAATATTAAAGGTTCCTGCAGAGGAAAAGACACGCAGCTTTTTGAGGAGTGAGGTTAAGTATTTTCTCTCATGGAGAACTGTTTTGCCTCCGGCAGACCTTACGACACTTGAGAAAATTGCCTCTGAGTTGCTTGAAGAGTCAGGATTGAACTCTGAATGGCTCGATTTTACAATTCTTCTTCTGGGGAATGAAATTTGGCGTGATATAGTTGCCTCAATACCATATAACCGTCGCCTGCTTCTCCTTCCGCAATGTTTAAGGGACAAGGATAAATGCAAGGGGTTTTTTGATGAACTGGGACTGATTTGTGCAGGTTGTAATAATTGCAATTTGAATAGTCTTCTGGATAAAGCCGACGAATTGGGTTATACCACCTTAGTGGCTGAAGGTACAACAGTTGCCGTAGGTTTGGTTGAAGAGGGTGCCATTGATGCAGTTATAGGAGTTAGTTGCATGCCTGTCCTGCATCGTTCATTTGATCCGGTTACTAGAGCTGCAATTCCTGGAATCGGAATACCACTCCTTGAGAATGGATGCGAAAACACATCAGTTGATTATAACTGGTTGTTGGAAGAGATCATTGATTACCGTCCCGACACAGGTATATTGCCAGTTTCTGTGTCACGGTTAAAAAATGAGATAGCTGATTATTTTAAATCTCCCGTTCTGACTAACTATTTTTTATCTGAAAATGAGACAGAAAAGCTGGCATTAAATTTTATTAGCAGGGGTGGCCGGCGTATAAGGCCGCTTTTGACATCAATTGCATATCAGTCATACGCTTCCAATCCTGTTGCTGAAATTCAAAAACATCTTGCCATTGCAATTGAATGCTTCCATAAAGCCTCGTTAATTCATGATGATATTGAAGATAATGAGGAGACAAGATACGGTCATCCTTCCCTGCATAAAGAAAAGGGAGTGGCTGTTGCAATAAATACAGGTGATTTTCTGGTCGGGAAAGGATATCTGTTGTTATCTCAAATGAAACTCGATACTTCACTACTGGCCGGCTGCTTCGGTGAGGTTGCAGGATCTCATGTAAAGCTTTCAGAAGGACAGGGTGAAGATATAATGCTTTCCGGAAACATAACTCAAAGGTCAGTTGAAGATGTGATCAATATATTCAGGCTTAAAACAGGTGAGGCAATTAAAGTATCCCTCCTCACCGGTGCGGTAGCCGGGGAAGCTCCTGAAAAAGATTTAAAAACTCTTGAAAATTTTTCTTATTGGTTTGGAATTGCATATCAGATAAGAGATGACCTGAATGAATTCAGAGAGGAAGCCCGGAGAAGTAATCTTTTTGATTTTCCGTTTTTGCTGGTTTTGCTTAAGGAAATTATGACTGGTTTGAATTCTGGATTTGATAAGATAATAAACGAAGAGGATATTGACATGTTCGTTACCCGGATTGAACAATTTGGAATTGTGGAAAAGGCAGAAATGTATTATCGCGATTATATTGGCAGGTGTTATTCTGAACTGGATAATCTGGGAAACGGTAAAATAAGGCTGGCTTTATATCGTGTGCTGGGGAAAGTCTTTAAAGATAATGAATTTGACAGGTAATAATACAAAAATCCCACTTTACCGGCGGATCACAGAATATTTACGGCAGGGTTATCACTCCCTTGATGACTACAACCAAAAGGAAGTTGCTGCATTTGTAAAAAGCTGTCAGCATCCCGATGGCGGATTCAAAGGGCGTGATGAAAGGCAGGATATTTACTATTCTCTTTTTGGAAATTGGTTATTTGCAGCGCTGGAGTTGTCTGATTCTGACAATCCTCCATTGACAGGTATTAAAAAGCCAAGTGCCGGCGGAATAGATATTTTGTCTTCGATCCTTATATCGGTACTGCAACAAAACAAAGATTATAAAAAGCCTTCTTTGATAAAACTCCTGAGGCTAACTTTTTGCAATGCCAGGCAGATCAGTATATATTACCGGTTTTTTCTTTTTGTACTCATTTATGATGCTCTTTATAAAGGCAGGTTTTTAAAAATGGCCGGAAGGACCATCTTGCCTTTCTGTCCACTTCCAGGTGGATCTCCCTGCAGCCTTAATGCTGCAATGCTTGTAGCCAGACATGAGGTTTCACTTGATACTGACCGTCAGCAAAAGGTGTTATTGTCTTTTTTTGAGGAGGAGAGGGGATTTAAATCATTTATTAATATAGAAGCTCCTGATCTTTTGTCGACCTCTACAGCGCTTTTTGCTTTAAAGAACAGCGGAGCAGATTTGCGGATTTTGGCTCCGGCATGTCTGGGATTTATTCAGGAAAATTACTCATCGGGAGCTTTCCTTGCAGGAAACGGTGATGAGGTGCGCGATTTGGAATACACTTTTTATGGTTTGTTAGCTTTGGGGACATTGGTATGAATATTCAAAAAAACAATTTAGAAGCCAGATTGAAAGAGTTGGCCGGCATACTGGTTAATGATCTTAATCCGGCAGGTTTTTGGGATGGCAGGCTGTCATCCAGTGCACTTGGGGCTGCTGTTTCTGTTGCCGCACTCTTTTTTGACAACCCGGAAGACAATATCAAAGAGACTGACAGGGGACTGCAATGGTTAAGAGATACAGTAAACAGTGACGGAAGTTATGGTGATACACCTGAAAGTCCGGGAAATATAAGCACCAGCCTGCTGGTATATGCAGCTTTAAATCTTTTTTCTGAAAAGAGGGATTGGGTAAAACCTCTTCAGAATAAGGTTGCAAATTATCTGCGTTCAAATGGTGTGGACGTGGAATCTCCACAGGTATCTCAGGCAATTTTGGATCACTATAAAAATGATTATACCTTTTCTGTGCCTATACTTGCCATGTGCGGTGTCTGCGGAGTGCCTGGGGATGAGGCTTTTAACCATATTCCACAACTGCCTTTTGAGTTGTCACTTCTTCCGCGCAGTCTATACAGGCTTTTAAATTTGAGTGTTGTCAGTTATGCTATTCCGGCGCTTATTTCAGTGGGTATTTTAATTTACAGGAAAAAAAGGGGGAATCTTTTTTCGGGATTTTTGCGGCGTTACTCAACAGATAAAGCCATAAAACTTCTGCATAATATGCTGCCTGAAAGCGGAGGCTATCTTGAGGCGGTCCCTCTTACTGCATTTGTGGTGCTAAGCCTGGTTAATGCTGGTTACAGGGATACTGAGATAGTGAAGCGGGGTATCGGTTTTATTAAATCAACACAGCGGGAAGATGGAGGATGGCCTATTGATGTGGATCTTTCGACCTGGGTTTCATCCTTGTCGGTGAAAGCATTTGGCACCAGACTTGATGAGTTCCTGGATGAAAATGTTCAATATAAGATATACAATCATTTTAAATTAATTCAAAACAGGGAGGTACATCCTTTCAACGGTACTTCTCCCGGGGGATGGGGGTGGACCCACTATTCCGGATCTGTACCTGACGGTGATGATACTCCCGGGGCTATTCTTGCAATGTTAAAGCTACAGCCTGCGGAAATGGTAAAGAGCGATGTACTTGCCGCCTGCAAATGGCTGAGTAAGCTGCAAAACAGTGACGGAGGATTTCCTACTTTTTCGAAAGGGTGGGGCAGGCTGCCTTTTGACCGCAGCTGTTCTGACCTGACAGGCCATTGCCTGCTGGCAATTTCATCTGTTATCGGGGCATATCGGAAGGAACTGAATTCTGCTGAACATAAAATGTTGATCAATATTTTCAATAAATCCCTGCGATACCTGGAGAAAAATCAGTCACATGAAGGAAGCTGGCTTCCGCTTTGGTTTGGCAATCAGCATACTGAAGGATTTGTTAATCCCGTTTACGGGACAGCCAGGGTTACTACATACATAAAAGATATATTGGCTAATAACTGGCTTGAAAATGAGATCCGGGAGCGGTTGTCTGTTATGGTTGAAAGAGGGACCCGCTTTTTGTTGTCTGTAAGGAACGAAGACGGTAGTTGGGGAGGCGGCAAAAATATTACAGGAACCATTGAGGAGACAGCACTGGCAATTTCTGCACTCTCTTCAGTGAGAAATAGAAATGAGTGTTTACAGGGATTGCAGTGGATTGATGAATTTTACTCAAAAAACGGATTGAAATCCTCCCCGATAGGTTTATATTTTGCACTTCTTTGGTACGATGAAAAAATGTATCCCCTCACTGCATATATAGAGGCCCTTGTCAGGGTTTTGGATATGGAATCTTAAATGGAGTCATCCTATCCGGACTACAATGATATAAGTGGTATCTGAGCAGTTACAATTTTACACCTTTCCCCCCAGGTAACCAGTTCATATGTTATATGGCGTCTAAACATTTATTTTAAAAGTATTGCCCGTAATCTGTTTTACGGATGTAACGAATAAAAGAAAAATAAAAATAAGCGCAGGTTTTTTTTTAATAAGGTGTCACATAATTATTGTCATCTTAAATAAAATACCATGAAGCTGCAGGTATATTTTTTAGTTATACTTCTCACGTTAATTATGTTAATTTCTGCAGGATTTTTTTATTTTACTGTCGAACTCCCTTTTATATCAAACTTGTGGTTCTCCTCATCGGGAGTCTGTACTCTTTGTCATTCAACCAGTGATTTTGCATTACGCGACAGTCAGGGAGATGATGTGTCTCCTGTTGCCCGTTGGCGAAGCACAATGCTGGCCAATGCTTCGAAAGATCCTTTCTGGAAAGCAAAAGTCAGGCACGAAGGAATTGAAAATCATTCTCATAAAGATGCCTTAGAAAATGTTTGTACTCGGTGCCACGCACCTATGGGAATGTTGAATGCTTATTTATCAGGTGCCGGAGCTTATAACCTTGACAGTCTGAAGAATGATGAAATCGGGAAGGACGGTATTTCCTGCACACTATGCCATCAGATAAATGATTTCAGTTCACCGCTTTTTTCAGGTAATTTTGAGATAAACCCCTTAAAAGAGATTTACGGTCCATATGAGAGTCCCATAACCGCTCAAATGCTCATGAATACAGGTTATACCCCGGTTTATTCTGAAAAGATCAACGATTCAAGGCTTTGTGGTTCCTGTCATACTCTGTTGACTAATTCGGCAGACGAAAATGGCGAACTTACCGGTGAGACTTTTGTTGAACAGGCACTTTACCATGAGTGGGAAAATTCTGTCTATGGAAAAGAAAACATTTCGTGTCAGTCATGTCATATACCCCGTATCTATGAGCCGGTTAAAATTACCAGCAGGCCGGGTTTTGCCCCGGGAAGGGAACCTTTTGGCATTCATGATTTTACAGGAGGGAACCTGTTTATGCTGAATCTGTTGAGAGAGAATCACGACGAGTTACAACTTCATTCAGGAACTGACCTGTTGGCTGAATCTGCCGCCCGTACACTAAATCTTTTAACCAAAGAGACTGTTGATTTGAAGATAACCAGTGTATATAGTGCAAATGATTCTCTGTTTGTTGAGGTGTCAATAACGAATAAAGCCGGACATAAATTTCCGACCGGATTTCCAAGCCGCAGAGCTTATCTGGAGTGTATTGTGTCAGATGACAATGACACACTGTTTCATTCAGGCAAGCCGGCGTCAGCAGCCCTTACAAGGACAGATGGCGAATACTTCGAGCCTCATCATGAAATAATTAATAAGGAGCACCAGGTTCAGATTTACGAATTTGTAATGGGGGACACCAAAGGACAGGTCACAACAGTCCTCGAAAAGGCTTATGTGCCCTTAAAAGATAACAGAATGGTGCCGGAAGGTTTTCAGGAAACACATTTTAACTATGATACAGTGAAAGTTGCAGGTAAAGCAATATATGATCCTGATTACTTTTCGGGAGCCGGTGTCGAATATATCAGTTATGCTTTTCCTGCAGATATGTTTACTGCATCGTCTATAATAGAAATTTTCCTGTATTATGAAACAGTACCGGAAAGCTGGCTGCACGATTTATTTGAAGTAGCCGAAGAAGATTATGATATCAACAGGTTTAAGAATATATATTTTAATGCTGACAGAACACCTGTTCTTATAGCTTCAGATTCACAACAGTTTAACATCACCTCAGTGGCTGAAACTTCAAAACATAATGTAATGATCTATCCAAATCCCACAACAGGAACAATATATATAACGGGAGTCGATAAATATTTTAATTACTCAGTTTATAATAATGCGGGGATGTGTGTTAAAAATGGATTGTCTTATGGTCAGAATTCAGCAATTGATCTTCGATTGCCTTCGGGGAATTATCACCTTATGATAAATACAACGGATGGCTATAAAACAGGCCATTCTCTCATTCTCAAAAAATAATCGTTGATAACAGGAATGGTAATCCTTAGTCAACATATATAGCCTCCTTATTTATGGAGTTTTTAAATTGTGGTTTGATGTATTTTTCTCTGCATATATCAACTTCTAAATCAAGATTATTTTAAAAAATGTTTAATTTAGAGCATTGGTAAGCAGCTGGTTTTAATATCAGTATTGAAACGGGGATTTCTTATAAAACAACTCAAACCAGATTCTTATGTTGAAAAATATTTTTTCATTATCAACTGCAGGTTTTATTTTTCTTCTGCCCCTTTCATGTAATGTTCATGACAATCAGATAAATGAATTCACTTTAACTAAAAATAGTGAGTTCAGCAATAATTTAAATTAATTCAATATGCCGGATAAAAAAATTGTAGTAATTGGAAGTTCAAATACTGATATGGTCATAAATACTAAAAAGTTCCCGGGTCCCGGAGAAACTGTGTTAGGAGGGAAATTCTTTATGAATATGGGGGGCAAAGGAGCTAATCAGGCGCTTGCTGCAAAAAGAATGGGCGGGGATGTTACTTTTATTGGAAAAATAGGTAATGATGTATTTGGCCGGAAAGCAATCGGTTTTTTAAAAGATGAAGGGATTGCGGTTGATAATATCTTCATTGATCCTGTAAATAGTAGTGGGATTGCCATGATAATGGTTAATCAGGACGGTGAAAATTCAATCATTGTAGCTGACAGCTCAAATAATACCCTCAGCCCTTCTGATATTCAGAAAGTTTTAAATGTCATTGATTCAGGTGATATTATTTTGTTACAACTGGAGATACCAATAGAAACCGTCGCTTTTATTTCTGAATATGCCAAAAAGGCCAATAAGAAGATAATACTTAATCCTGCGCCTGTCACAAATATTCCTCCTGAACTGTTTAAAAATTTATCATTTATTACGCCGAATGAGAATGAGGCTGAGCAATTAACAGGAATAAAGATCATTGATGAAAAGAGTGCATTAAATTCTGCATTGGAACTGAAAGGAAAAGGTGTGGAAAATGTTATTTTTACTTTAGGCCCGGCCGGAGCTTTTTTACTGAGTGAAGATTATACGGGAATGATAAGCGCTCCCAAAGTGAAAGCTGTTGATTCGACTGCTGCGGGTGATACATTTTCAGGTGCGTTTGCAGTAGCAGTCGGTAATGGATACCGGATTGAGAATGCTGTCAGGTTTGCCAATTTTGCTGCTGCTTTATCTGTTACCAGATTTGGAGCTCAAAATTCTATTCCGGCCGAAAAAGAGGTACTTGAGTTTTTAGAGAAAATCTGATTTTAAACTAATAAATTATGTTCATAGTAGATAATTATACTTTAGCGATTGTCTTTTGTTTTATTACCATGCTGTGTTGGGGCTCATGGGGTAATACTCAAAAACTGGCCGGTAAAACCTGGCGTTATGAATTATATTACTGGGATTATGTTATTGGTGTTTTGCTCCTTTCAGTAATTTTTGCCTTTACTTTGGGCAGCATTGGTGAAAACGGAAGGGATTTTTTAACAGATATCCGGCAGGCTGATTTAGGAAATATCGGAAGCGCCTTTCTTGGTGGTATTGTTTTTAATGCTGCGAATATTTTGCTTTCCACTGCAATAGCTATTGCAGGTATGTCTGTTGCTTTCCCTGTCGGGATCGGGCTGGCATTGGTACTTGGTGTAATCATTAATTACATTGGTTCTCAAAAGGGAGACCCGCTGTTACTGTTTCTCGGGGTCGGTCTTGTGACTGTTGCAATCATAATAAATGCCATGGCATATAAAAAAGCTTCTTCCGGAAAACAAAAAGTAAGTACAAAGGGTATTCTGGTTTCAATACTTGCCGGTGTATTAATGTCATTTTTTTACCGGTTTATTGCGCGTTCAATGGATCTGGACAATTTTGTCAATCCGGCCCCCGGAAAGATGACTCCGTATACGGCAGTGGTTATTTTTTCTCTGGGTGTATTTATCAGTAATTTTCTTTTTAATACGGTTTTGATGAGAAAACCGATCAGTGGAAAACCTACTGATTATAAAGCCTATTTTAAAGGGAAACTGCCAATTCACCTGGTTGGCATTCTTGGCGGAATTATTTGGGGTGTCGGGAATTCCTTTAACCTGATAGCAGCAGGTAAAGCCGGTGCAGCTGTCTCATACGGACTAGGACAGGGAGCCACTCTTGTGGCTGCACTGTGGGGCGTATTCATCTGGAAAGAGTTTAAAAACGCACCCAAAGGGACAAACCGGATGTTAGCAATCATGTTTTTACTATTTGTTTCAGGTATTATTTGTATCATATACGCAGGCCAGTGAAGTGTTCCGAAAACCGCATTACAAATATTCAGGATGGCTCATTTAAAAATTATATTATGCAAAAAACAGATAGATTTATTCACAAAATGACCTTGGCAATAATTGTAATGTTGTCATGTTCCTTCATGCTAACGGCAAATCCGGATGAATTTAATTTTTATGTATCTCCCAGGGGTAATGATTCATGGTCAGGTCAAAGTATCGACAAGCCTTTTGCAACAGTGCAACGGGCAAGGGATGCTATACGTGAACTTAAGAGGAGCAGGGGTCTTACAAAACCTGTAACTGTTTATTTACGGGGTGGACTGTATGAATTAAATGAAACGCTGGTGTTTAAACCTGAAGATTCCGGCAGCAGTGTTTGTCCCGTTCAATATATTGCATATAATGATGAGAAGCCTGTTATTAGTGGTTGCAAGGCCATAAACGGCCGCTGGAAGCAATACAAAGGAAATATACAGGTTTGCGAAATAGACGAAGTAAAACAGGGCAAGTGGTATTTCAGGCAGCTCTTTTTGGATGGTGACAGACAATCAAGAGCATCTTTGCCTGACAATGGGTTTTACAATATTGATGAAACTGATGATGAGACTGGTCATGATGGGTTTAAATTCAAATGTAATGATCTTAAACGCTTTAAAAATATGACCGATGTTGAAGTTGTATTATTCCACGCCTGGAATGAATCGAGGCTAATCATATCTGATGTGGATGAACAACAAAAAATTGTAAGGTTTACAGGTCCGGTTGGAAGGAAACCCGGCAGAGGCAACAGGCTAAACAGATATTATATCGATAATGTTTTTGAAGGACTTGACGGACCGGGTGAATGGTATCTTGACAGGCATGAAGGGAAGTTGTACTATTGGCCATCTGAAGCTGTTTGTCCGGATGATCTTGATAATGCAGACTTGCGTGCTCCTGTCCTGAATGAACTTTTAAGGTTTGAAGGGAGTGTAGAAAATAATATCTATGTTGAGTTTATCAAAATTAAAGGTATTACCTTTTCCGGAACGGACTATTTTCTTCCCGAACAGGGTATTCCAACAATCCGGGATGTTGGCGATATCTGGTTTCCTTCGGCTGTTACACTGAATGGGGTAAGGGAATGTATATTTGAGAATAATGTGATAAAAAATACCGGAACTTACGGACTGGATATAACGGGTGATGCTATCAGGGTAACAGATAATGAAATTTATGACACAGGCAGTGGCGGAATTATCACACGGAGCTATGGCAGGTATCGCAATGTGATCACATATAATCATATTCACCATTGCAGTGACATTTTTCATAGTGGGGTGGGCATTAATATTGATGACGGTGGCGGATTAATTGGTAATAACCTGGTTCACAATATTGGCCAGTCAGGTATTTATGGCCGTCACTGGTCTACTGATTATGGTCAGGAACAGGAAAGAAGAAATCAGGAGCAGGGACTGATCATCGAATATAATGAGATATATAATGTTATGCAAAAATTGAATGACGGCGGGGGTATCTTTATAAGGGATGATAATGTGATAATAAGGAACAATCTGATACACGATGTTTATCCGCCGCCTGAGGGCCATGGCAGTTTTGTGCTGGGCATTTATACCGGTTGTGAAACGAGAAATTGTCTGGTTGAGAATAATCTGGTTTTCAGAACCCAGGCCGGCATGCATATTTGGTATAAGAACAGGAATAACACATATATAAACAATATTTTCGTCGATGGCGAAGCATGGCAAATCGACCTGCATAATCCCGGAGGCGATTATCAGCACCAACAGATCAGGCTGCTTCGAAATATTATATGTTTTTCCAATCCTGACGGTATGCTTTACAGTGTTCAGGGGGAGAGATCATTGCCATTGGAGTCAGATTACAATATAATTTATCATACTCAGGGTAGAGAATTTGCTATCAGAGGACTGGAGGGTGTGAAGACATTTGAAGAATGGAGGGAACTCGGTTTTGATACCCATTCGATAATTGCCGATCCGCTTTTTACCGATCCTGCGCAAGATGATTATTCGTTAAAACCTGAATCTCCTGCATTAAAGATGGGTTTCAAGCCAATTGATATTTCTGGGGTGGGATTAAGAGGCAGAGGGAAGTGATATGCTAAAGTTTTGTTGTTAATTGTCTTGTTTGATTTTGAATATTTATCAACGAATAGAAATAAAGCACATGAGCGATAATGATATTAACTCCCGCTATATCAAAATTATTGGTGGAATTAATTATGAATAACACTTCCCCATATTAGACAATTATCATTTGTTGTTTATTTGATACATTTTGTTTATTTTTGTCGATAATAAACAACATTAAATGAAAACAAAGAAACAAACATTACTTCCAAAGTTTCAGAAGGTATTGGAACAGATGGGCGAGAATATTAAGCTGGCCAGGAAGAGGCGAAACCTTACGACCATACAAGTTGCAGAGCGGGCTGGGATTAACCGTTCCACGCTCTATCACATTGAAAAGGGAAACCCTAGTGTTGCGTTGGGAGCTTATTTTAATGTTCTCAGGGTATTGGGCTTGCAGGATGATTTCCTGAAACTGGCAGCTGATGACGAATTTGGCAGAAAATTACAGGATTTAAAGTTAATCGGAAAATAGATTATGGCAGACAAAACAGATATATGGGTGTATGCAGATTGGAAAGGTATGGCCTCCCCAAAATGTATTGGGATATTTTCGGCACAACAAGCCAAGGGGCGGAAAGCATTCAGCTTTTCGTATAATGCTGACTGGCTTAATTCCATGGAACAAATGCTGCTCGATCCTGATATTGCATGGTACAGCGGGCATCAATATCCAAACCGGAAAGAAAATTTCGGCGTATTCCTTGATTCCATGCCTGACACCTGGGGAAGAACATTGATGAAAAGACGTGCTGCAATATATGCCAGGGAAGAAGACAGGCCTGTCCCGGTATTGTACGACATTGATTTTTTGCTGGGAGTACATGATATGTGCAGAATGGGAGCACTACGGTTTAAAAGAGAATCTGATGGGGAATTCCTGGATAACGATCCGTTATCTCCAACACCACCCTGGACTAGTATCAGGGAATTGCAGCTCAGCGCAAAGCTGATAGAATCTGATACAGACACGGACGAAGTTAAAAAATGGCTTGCAATATTGATGGCTCCCGGGTCTTCCCTTGGCGGGGCCAGGCCTAAGGCCAATATATTCGATATGGATGGTCACCCATGGATTGCCAAATTTCCTTCAAAAAACGACACAGTCAACAAAGGCGCCTGGGAATATCTGGCGTACCAGCTTGCTCTAAAAGCTGACATCGAAATGGCAGAATCCCGATTGGAGCATGTTGCCGGTAAATACGATACATTTTTTACGAAGAGATTTGACAGGGATAAGCAAGGGCGGATACATTTTGCGTCAGCCATGACCATGACGGGTCGCAATGAAGAGCATAATAGGGACGAACCCCCTTCCTATTTGGATATTGTAGAGTTTATTCAATTTTCAGGAACGCATATAGATGAAGATTTGCATCAGCTTTGGAGAAGGATCGTCTTCAATATACTTATATCCAACACGGACGATCACCTTCGGAATCATGGTTTTGTCCTCACTGATGAAGGCTGGCGTTTATCTCCGGCGTATGATATAAACCCGTCCATTGACAAAAACGGGCTTGCGTTGAATATCGACATGCATAATAATATGCTTGATATTGACATGGCAAGAAGAGTTGGTCCTTACTTCAGATTGGGCGACAAAGAAATGAATACTATTATTGAAGAGGTAAAATCATCTGTATCCGGCTGGCAACGAATAGCTAATCAAATAGGCATAGCTCGCAGTGAACAAACACTGATGGCATCTGCATTTAAAGTTTAAATTTCCATAGTTTTTGGTGTATTGATCAATTCCTCCCGGGAAAAACTTAATTTTACTTGTGAATCAATAGATCGCCATTAGAAAGTGAGCAATAAGAAAAGAACATGTATTTTAAAACGTTGCTAGAGAAATATGAACAATTGCTTTTTGAGAACAACCAACTGAAAGAAGAAATCAAAAGGCTGAGAGCTCAGCTTGGCATTGAAGTGGCCTCCAGTCAAATCTGTGAGGGTCTCACTCAAAGTGAAGTCCTCTCGAATACCCAAATCGTTATCAAACACATCCCTGCACCGGAGCCGGAATTATTTGATCAGCAAGTAGAAACTGAACCTTCAAAATCAGATGAGGCTATAAATAAGAGATCTGGTCCCGACGAAAAGGTCAAGCTCTTCATGTCGATGTTCAGGGGAAGAGACGATGTGTATGCCAAAAGATGGGAAAATAAAGTAAAAGGGACTGCAGGGTATTCACCATCCTGCATTAACGAATGGAAACCAGGTATTTGTCAGAAGCCAAAAATAAAATGCACGGCTTGCAAACATCAGGATTTTCTCCCCTTGAGTGAACTGACCATTGATGCCCATTTACGTGGTCAACAAAATCTTGTTGCCGGCATTTATCCGTTGCTTCCAAATGAAACCTGCTGGTTTCTGGCAATTGATTTTGATGATGATGGATGGCAAAAAGATATAACGACGCTCGAGGAGGTATGCTCCGTATTTGAAATTCCCAATGATAAATCGCTGACTTTAGTCGCGACGGGTCGATACATTGGTGAAGGCTTTGATGAACCAAGACTTGACACCCTGTTTCTGGCTATGCCCATATCATGGAAAGGAACATTACAACAATATGCAGGCAGGCTTCACCGGCTGTTTAAAACAAAAAAAGAGGCGCTGATTTATGACTATGTTGATGTCCGGGTAAGGATGTTTGAGAAGATGTACAATAAACGGCTTGCAGGATATGCTTCTATCGGCTATAAAACAAAAGGTGAAAATATTGCAGCAGAATCCACAGATATCATTTTTGATAAAACCAATTTCTTGCCGGTATATTCCAATGATATCATCAGTGCGTCAAGAGAGATACTAATCGTAAGCCCGTTTGTAACAAAACGGCGGGCTTCGCAGATGATGCAAAATCTTAGGACAGCACTTTTAAAGGGTGTAAAAGTGGTTGTTGTGACCCGGACTGCTGAAGATTTTAAAGACAAAGATTTGACTGCCCGGCAGACGGCACTGGATTTTTTAAGAAATTCCGGAGTGGTCGTTATCTTTAAATCAAATATTCATCAGAAATTTGCTGTAATGGATGAAAAGATTGTTTGGTACGGGAGTATTAACCTGCTAAGCTTTGGCAGCGCCGAAGAAAGTGTCATGCGACTCGAAAGCTCAAATATCGCTGGTGAACTGATTCGTAGCATAACCAGGGAGACCAATACGTGATACTTCCTGTTTACGCGTTTATGGGATGTATTTGTCCTTAAAACTTTAAAATGAATTGGTAATATCTGAAGAATTTTTGGGAAGGTATACCAAACCTATTGAGGAACTCTCCCCTTTGATTAATTCCTGAATTAGGCCTGCCTTTGACAATTTTACAACTTTTTAACCGTCAACTCCATGAATCATTAATGACTACAAACTGTCTGAAATTGTGTACACATAAAAAGAGCTATAACATATTTCTGTCATAACCCTTTCATTCTCAAGTAGCGAGAGGGAGACTTGAACTCCCGACCTCATGATTATGAATCATGCGCTCTAACCAGCTGAGCTACCTCGCCATTTTGTTATTTCATGTAGCTCCGGCCGACCTTCCCGATTAATATCGGGACGCTCTAACCAGCTGAGCTACCTCGCCAATCCTTTAAAAATTGAGGTGCAAATATAGTATTTATTTTATTTTTTGATAGATTTTGGCAAAAAAAGTAAATTTCTAAAATTGCATCCTTCTCATGTATTGTTTCTTAAAAAGAGAATAACTATATTGCCAAAAAACAAAAAATGGCAGAAAAGGTTAAAGTACAACTTGAATATGTTATCAATTGCTCTCCGAAAGTCCTTTATAATAGGTTGAGCACGGCTTCCGGACTTGCTGAATGGTTTGCTGAAGACGTTAGGGTTAAAGGGAAAAAATTTACTTTTTCATGGGAAGGTTCAGAACAGGTTGCCGAAATGACTATGAAAAGAGAAAATAGAATTGTCCGGTTTAACTGGGTGGACGATGAAAATTCATATTTTGAGTTCCGTATTTCACAAGATGAACTTACCGGTGATGTATCTCTAATTGTTATTGACCTTGCCGATGCTGATGAACAGGAGGAAATTATTGATCTGTGGAATGCACAGATTTCTGATCTTAAACATGTACTCGGTTCCTGACGCGGCCCCGGCTGATGCCAAACTTGCGCGAGCTCGCGCATTTTTCAGTTGATTATCCTTCATTTTTTCATATTTTTTGGTTTATAACTGACTCAACCATAACAGCATCTTTTTTCAGCCTCTCTCTTTCCCAGATGTTTTTCCTGGATTGCTGACATGATTTTTGACCACAATACTTTTACCGGATTTTAAGTGGTGCCGTTTCAGACCGGCGCTGAAACGTAAAATCACTTATCCGCAAGTGAAAATAGTGGATTAAATCGCTTGTAGATTAGTGAAATTTATGAGTAAAATCACTTGCATGAAAGTGAAATTGTTTATATTTGTGATAAAATATTATTAATATGGAGAGGCTTAAACAGATTTCAGAAAGCCGTAAGCAACATATTGAAACTCATTTTTCACGCTTTTTAATGAGTAATATACATTGGGAGGACAGACTGATTGGAATTTCAGGAGCCAGGGGATCTGGTAAAACTACTATGTTATTACAACGCATGAAAGGTAGTTTGATTTATGATGAGGAAGTTCTTTATGTCAGCCTTGATGATATCTATTTTGCAGAAAATCCGTTAGTTTATCTTGCAGAAGAATTTTACAAGAAGGGGGGTAAATATCTTTTTTTGGATGAAGTTCATAAATATCCCGGCTGGTCAAGAGACTTGAAAAACATTTATGATAATTTACCTGATTTGAATATTGTATTCACAAGTTCATCGGCTCTCGACATTTATAAAGGAGCATTTGATCTCAGCAGGAGGGCTGTGATTTATTATCTGCCCGGACTTTCATTAAGAGAATTTATTGATTTAAAGTATGGAATAAAATTTCCGGTTTATTCCATTGAACAAATTTTGTTTGAGCCAAAAAAGATCATTCCTGAGATACTGGATAATATTAAACCGCTGAAATATTTTGAAGAATATCTTGTAAAGGGATTCTATCCTTTTTTTATGGAGTCAGAAAATAGTTATTCTGACCGACTTCTCAATATCCTGAACCTTGTTCTGGAAGTTGATTTGACAACAATTTTTAATATTGATTATTACTCTGTAATTAAAATTAAGAAAATGTTGTCAGTATTATCAAGGGTTGTCCCATATAAACCAAATATTGAAAAATTAGCCAGGCAAACAGGCACTACTCGTGACAGTTTGTTAAAATATCTGTATTACCTGGAAAAAGCCGAGGTGGTCAAATGGCTTTCGAAAAATACTTTTGGTATTAATTATCTTAACAAGCCAGATAAACTTTACCTTAACAATACTAACCTGATGCATGCATTGAATGATGCAAATCCTGACAAGGGAACTTTGAGGGAAACTTTCATTTTAAATCAATTGCTGGTAAAACATAACGTCTCCTATCCTGTCAAGGGCGATTTTTTAGTAGATAATAAGTATTTAATTGAGGTTGGCAGGCCATCAAAAAATTTCAGGCAAATATCAGGGGTGGAGAATGCATTTATCGCTGCTGATGGAATTGAATTTTCTGATGGAAGGAAAATACCTTTATGGCTGTTTGGATTCTTATATTAGAAAGACAGATAAGGCAAATAAATTTTATACTGATGAAACTAATTTACAGTATTTTATCCTTTTTAGTGGTATTAACAGTTATCTTTTCCTCTTCTTCAATCCGTCAATCTACTGTGGCAATCACTTGCACTGTAAAACCATAAAAGTATTTTCTCATCGAGGGTTTGTAATCTCTGTATTGTTCTCCTTTAACAATTCTGGAACGGGAGATGCGAATATTTTCACAAACAGGCACAGGGAAACTGTCAATGATATATTCAGAGGAGATATTAATTCTTTTGAGAACCTCAGCGATACTGAAAAACAGGTTTGTAATCAGTTCAAAGATAGCATGAATGCGCCTGTTAAAACGGCTTTTACTAAGCATTGCAGGCATTAAACCAGATTGTTTAACGAAATTAATAACTTTATCGATATGGCCATGAAGATATTTAGCTGCAATCAAAGCATTTGTAATAATCTCAGAATCAGAAGCATTTCTATTAATGGGTTCTTTATAGCCCGTTTCATATTGTCATCGATAAAAAAGTAAATTGCAATAGTTTTATCTATCATATCCTTCAGGTATTATGGTTTTGCAACTTAAACCTGAAGGATTTTTTGATAAAACCAAACATCTAACTAATTGAT
>JAAYJR010000013.1 GCA_012522835.1 Bacteroidales bacterium | reverse complement strand
TGATACCTTATATTGAAAAAAAATTCCGTGCAACAGGGACTTCCGGTTCACGGTTCCTGGACGGATGCAGTACCGGAGGCTGGGTATCACTTGCACTGCAACTTTATTATCCTGACTTCTTCAACGGGTGTTTCTCGTACAGTCCTGATCCTGTTGATTTTGAAAATTTTCAAAATATAAATATCTACAAGGATAAAAATACCTTTTACAATGAAGATGGCTCTCCCAAACCTCTTGCACGCAATATCTCAGGGGAGCCGGTTATTTTCCAAAAGGAGTTCATACAGTTTGAGAATACCCTGGGATGGAACAACAGCTATGTTACCTCCGGCGGACAATTCGGTGCATTTAATGCAGTGTTTAGTCCCAGGGGGGGAGACGGACTGCCAATGCCACTTTTTGATCCACAGACCGGTGAAATAGATAAGGATGTGGCCAGCCACTGGAAAAAGTATGACCTGAAAAACTATTTGTCTGACAACCGGGAAACACTTGCACCAAAAATTCAGGGTAAAATATGGATATGGATGGGCGACAGAGACGACTACTATCTTGATAAAGCCTTAAGGTCATTTGATGAAATGGTCAATAGCAAACATGATGCAACAATCATCGTTGAACCCGGTAAGGGACATTGCTCTGCGTACAGCGACAAAAAGGTCCTGCTTCAGATACAGGAAAGAATAGAAAATAATACAAGCAAATAAATATAACCCAACATCCTTTTATCTTCAGGTGAAAAATCCAGTTAAATAAAACTACAGGCTCATTTTAGATCAAAAAAACTGTTGCCAAATATTTTATAATTCAATAGTATTATCTCCACCGCTCAACAGCTTTTGTCAGATTTTTATGAAAATCCGGATCTGATTCTGTAAAAATCTTATTATCAACTTTTTTAATATCCTCCTCTTTAGTGTTATTATACCTTACAGGCTGAATGCCGTCTCTGCAAAAAAGATAATTACCTTTAACCAGATTAGTGGTGGCTTTATGAAATCTTAACGGGGATTTTGCAATATTATAAATAAGGTTATTCACCACCCCGACATCTGTTGTCCCTTCATCAAGGAACATTCCGTTACTCTCTGCCCTGCCTGCATTCAGACTGACATCATGGATTCTGTTTCCTGTAATCCGGCTACCGGGTTGAAGGCCAAGCATATAAATACCGCCACCATCACTTAAGACTTTCATTATATGATGAATATGATTATCATCAATAATGTTTTCCCTGCAGGGAGTAGCCACAGGACTCCACATCCAGCCTATTGATACACCGGTATATGGAAGGTCGTGGACTTCATTGCCTTTGATAACAGTTTCTGCTGTTAATCCGCACCAAATACCAACAGCTCCACTGAATTGTTGTCCACATTCAGAAACTATGCAATTTTCAATTTTGTTACCTGAAGCTACCTGTTCCGGAGATGAAATCCACCACTTGTCACCGTTTACCTCTCTGTCACGCCCCTCTCCTATCATAATGCCATTTCCCGAAATATCTGAAAATCGCGAATCTTCTATCAAACAATTCCGGCAACCTGTACTGTACCATAATCCTGAACCCCCTAAATTTTCAAATGAGCATTTACTTACCTTGCAGTTCTCAGTCCATTCCGCATAAAAAGCAGCAGGTACAACCGACCAGCCACTTCCGGCAGGCCGCGGATCAAAATGACAAGCCTGGATTCCACAATACCCGTTTTTAGGAATAGCCCAAAAGGAATGGCGAAAGGTTAACCCTTCAAAATGAACATTCTTCAACAAATAATTTTCCTGTCCGGTAAGTCGTACCAATCCTTCAGATAATGGTATTGTTATATCAATATCATTTGGATTCAAATCTTCCGGCAGTTTAAGCAGCACAATTCCTTCTGACCTGTCGTAAAACCATTCATTATCAATATTGAGAAACACTCTTGAATTTTCAAGAAAATAACGGGGATCAGGTTCCCAATTATCAATATTAAAAAACGCAATCCCTTTTGCTCCTATTGAATCTGCTGTTATCAATCTGTTTTCTTCAGGACTGATCTCTTTTATTTTAATCCGTGAAAGAGACCAGTCATGTAAAAGTACCACTTCCGGTTGCTCCTCTATCGCAGGAATTGGAAAGTCTCCTTCATTAAAGAAAAAACTGGTACGCCTGTCCTCACCGGCTTTTTTAATCCTAAGGTACCCTTCATCAGGATGCCTGGCTCTGATGCCCCGTTTATGTCCAATGAATAACTCCCGGACATTAATAACGCCAGATGGCAGGTCAGTAACCCATAAACCATTATCATTTCTTTGCCAGCCGGTTAACTTAACGCCTCCCGAAACCACAACCTCACCATTATCTGACGGCTTAAAAACCAGTTTGCCGCTATAGCCGTTGAAATCAGATGATCTAATCGTAAGTGGGTTTATTATATTATGTTGACCTGGTGCAAGCAATATAAAATGATCACTATTACTGTTTGCTGCGGACCTGATAACAGATTCAAGTGCTTTCTCTATTGTAGCAAAAGGACTCTTTCTGGTACCGGGATTATTATCATCTCCTGAAGGTGAAACATAAAAATCTGAACCAACTGCAAATAATGAATTTATCAGAAAGAAACAGATATAAATAGTTTTGGAATTAATTAGATTCATTCGTTTATAAATTTAATTATCAATTATCTGGCATACACCCGGCATATAATTCACCGTTATTATTTTTGTTCCTGCCAGAACCTCCACCGGTCGATGACCGGTATTAAAATCTGTTCTTCTCACAAGAACCTTATCGCCAAGAGCAAGTCCTGAAATTACAACCCCCGGTTTATCCGGGATATCAAAAATTACAGGAACACCCTGATCAAGGAAATCACCATATTCCTGTGCGGCAGAATACACTTCATGTAACAGGCGGGTTTCTTCAGCAAACTCTTTTTTACCACTCCACATAAAAAAGGTGTCTGTACCTCTTAACAACATGTGCCATAACAACTCCCGGTATGTTTCCCTGCTCATTTGTTTAACAGCCGGATCAAACTCAGATCCGGCAAAGACAGTATTATAATGTACAAAACTGATCACAGGGATATTGTGAGGAGTACTCTTCCCCGCATTTCCTGCATTCATTAGCATATTATAAAACCAGCGGTAATCTGTATTGTCAAAATCATACCAGT
Organism: Bacteroidales bacterium; assembly: GCA_012522835.1. Taxonomy (GTDB): domain Bacteria; phylum Bacteroidota; class Bacteroidia; order Bacteroidales; family Prolixibacteraceae; genus JAAYJR01. Next base: position 2,024 of record JAAYJR010000013.1, on the reverse strand, counting down.
AATATATCTGCTTCCACGGATATATTACAGGCATTGCGAAAGTATAGCCTGTAAGCGGAAAATCATTGAACCACTTTCTGTAATGTGCTTTCTGTTCTGTCTTATGAGGATGAATGTCATTGAAAAATTCAAAATAATCATACCAGTAACGGTATCCGTCATTCGGATAGACAGCATAGTTTCCAACAAGAGCATCAGGAAAATATGAAAGAACAGGTGAGCTGTAAGAATAGTGCTGCAGATAAGCTCTCATTTGGCGCATGGTTTCCTGAAACTTTTCGAATCCGAAATCCTCCCCAAGGTGTTCCCTGCAACGAACGCATCTTCCGGATGATTCATAGGCACTATTAACCTCTATCGGACCGTCAATCTCCCAGTCAGCAAAAATAAAATCTATCTGCAAACCCTGATCTTTATAACTCTTCAGACAATATTCCACTCGCCTGCGAATCTCATCTTTCCTGGAATCCAGGATAAATGGGCATCCCATTTTATGTACGGTGCCAAAACTGTCATCAAAAAATTGATTCCCACGGGAATCAATATGAGCTGTACTATCTTCACCATTATAAAATCCGTAAAGGAGTGAAGTAGCATCAATATTTACCCTGAGTCCGAATTTTTTCTGGGCTTTTGCGATAATGATGCCTCTTGAAAGGCTTTCATCCAGGTCCTTTAACTTCCACGAACAGACAACCCCGACACCACGCTTATCAAGTTCTTTAACAATTGCTTCGGCTGTATTTGCGTCAACTGCGCCCGGATCAATTGCCGGCCACAAATAGAGAGGAAGCCTGGTGCCCCTGTCAAATTCAAGATAATTGGTGTTATCAATTATTGTCTGAATATTTTCAGGCCAGGTTTCATTTTCATCCTCTTTTACTGCTGAATTACAACTGTTAATCAACAAAACCAGAAGTACGATCAATGTCATGTCAGAAAAATTTAAATATTGTAAAAATGATTTCTCAACTTAATCACGGTTTCAAATATCGTATTGATCTTTGAATCTTCAACCATGTCGTCCATATTGATACAACACACTCCGGTCAGATATGGATTTCCTGAATCATTAACCAGACGAGTGATTGCTGCTGACAACTCTTCTTCAGTAAAACTGTTAATAGATACAGGGTCCAGCCGGATATTCAAAAAGGTATCCGGCAAGAATTGTCTTAATATTTTCACATCTCCACCCCACCCTACATCCAAAAAATCAAGATTTTCAATTTTGGAAAATACCTCCGCATACCTGTGAGGATCTTTTCCACAATAGTGTATTCCAAAGGGGCGGTATTTTTTGCTCCATTCTATATCAAGCGGCAGCAAAAACTCCTCATACTGATCTGTAGCGATCATCGTATGGGAACACTCAGAATGGAGAAATACAGGTTTATTCAGGTTCCTGACATTCCTGTTAACGGAAATGGAACTTGATCCTGTCTCCTTCATAATATCCACAACAAATTTTTCTATGATCCCGGCGATTTTTCTGAACTGAATTTTAATTTCTTCAGGTTTTTCATAAAAATCCATCAATACCTTTTCGCCTGCAAGATCAAGGGCGATATTAAGCACGCCGCTCCAGTTTATATCACCTGTCAGGTATCCATACTTTAATTTCAAACTTTCCAGAAGTGTTGCAAACTTTTTAAATACGTTACTGTTGAAGGCTTTTTCACTACTTACGTCAAGCCGGCTCATATTGCCGGGGATAACCTGTGGGGCAGTATCCGGGTTATATAATACCTTACAGCCAAGCATTTCGGATAATATATAACCTGCGGCATTATGAACAGCGCCAATTACAGGAAGCTGCCTCTCCCGGTCTTTTCCCGGTCCGAACCGTCCGAATCTTTCAAACAGCTCACGCTCCATGCGTTGCTCCGCCTCCACTCTCTTCAAAGGATGGTAAAAAAAGTCCTCATCAAAAACAATTCCTGCGTGCCTGTTCCACCATGAAGGATGGAAAACAATATCAACAGGAAGAACTGTTGAACCTATAAAACTGTTTTTTATATTAT
>JAAYJR010000531.1 GCA_012522835.1 Bacteroidales bacterium | reverse complement strand
GAAGGATTCGGACTGGAGGTTACTGAAATTGTACCCATTGAAATAAAACCTAATAAGTATAACCATAAATATCTTAAAACTAAAAGGGATAAGATGGGACACCATCTTCAGAATTTTAATTATGATATATAAGAGGGGATAATTGATTTTTTAGTCCGTGACTAATTGTTAAATGACAAATTATTTTTTAAATTTACCAAACTCTAAAACCTATAAAAATGGATGGAAAAACAAAAGCAATTGTTGCACATATTACTTTGATTGGCTGGATCATAGCATTGGTACTTAATAGTCAGGAAAAAGATGAGTTTGCCAGCTACTATATTCGTCAGTTACTGGGACTGTACCTTTTGGGTTTGATTTTGTCATTAATTCCTCTGATTGGTTGGGTTCTTTCTATAGTAGTATTTGTTTTCTGGATTATGAGCCTTATCGGATCTATACAGGGTGAAAAGAAAGAAACCCCTATAGTTGGTAAATATTTTCAGGATTGGTTTAAATCACTTTAAACTTATTTTAATCGCCGTTCTTTCGGCGGTCTCTGAATTTTTTTATCATATAGACTCTGAATTCATTTTCAGCCTGATAAAGATTTAATACTTTTTGAGGAGGGAGCAACTTCAGGAATTTCTCGTTGTATTTTATCATTATGTCAGCCTCTTTTTGCATACTTCCTGCAAAATTTCGGGTGAGTTTTATTATTTCTGCTTCGGATAATGAAGCTTCGGCGTCACGTATCTTCTCCTCAATTGCACGGCGTGATTTTTGGATTTCCCATTTTTCTTTTTCCAGCTGATTATAGACCGGCCAGAATTTTTGTGCTTCATTTGAATTCAAATCCAGCTTTGAGGTAAGAAAAGCAACCTTTTCTGACCTGTACTTTTCCAGTTTTTCTGCATGACTTGATTTTTGGGCCTGGGAATTAATTACTGCAATTAATATAATCAGCGTATTTATTATTATTTGTTTCATGTGCGTTTTTTTCTAATTTGTATTTTGTAAAAAAATTTCATATTCACTAACGTTAGAGCACAGATAACTTAACAACTCTTCATCGTTTATCTCAGAGTTTGAAATTTCTTTATTGGCGGAATCATCTATTAAGGTTAAAAAAGAGTTCTCATCTATTTTTTCAATCATTAAAAGTAATCTTTCTTCCTCGGAAATCGAGGTTTCAGATATCTCTTTTGTAATATAGCCGGGAAGGACTTTTTTTAAAGGCTGGTATAAAAGCAATGCAACGATGGCAATACTTGCGGCCACTTTAAGTGCCGGCATAATTAATTTTACCACTCCGCTTTTTCGCTTAGTAACTCTGTTTTCAGAATTATTTGAATTAATAATGACCTGAAGCCTTTCCGGAAAATCGCGAAAATAATTTTCGGGAGTTCTGAATGGAATTTCCTTTTTGATTTTGGATAGTTCCGGCGCTATTTTTTTAAGGTCATTCATTTTTAGTAATTTAATAATTTGACTCTCTTAATATAAAAAAGTTTAATCGTTGAATAATCAGTCAGTATTGAGAAGAAATTCCTCAATTTTTTTAACTGCATGATGAAATGATGCTTTCAGTGCCCCAACAGAGG
>JAAYJR010000017.1 GCA_012522835.1 Bacteroidales bacterium | reverse complement strand
GAACAGTATCTGTAACAGGAGGATGCAGTCCAGTGACTACAACTGTTCCTGAAAATCCAACAGCTCCTGATGCATGCGGAGGTGCGACAACCGTTACATGGAATGTCTCCAACAATTGCGGAGAGGGAGATACCTGCACGGCAACCTTTACAGTCAATCCTTCAACACCTGCCGATCTTGTAATACCGGCAAATTATACAGGCACTACCTGTATGTCTCAGACAGCAGTTAATAATGCATTCTCCGGATGGCTCGATGAAGCCTACATAGCCAGTGGCTGCGGAGAGATTAGCACAATTCCCGCAAATCCGCAGGCACCATCAAGATGCGGCGGCACTGTCACAGTGGAATGGACAGTTACAAGTGAATGCGAAACGGAAATTACTGAAAGTGCAACATTCACAATTCCTGATGCGCCTCTGGTTGAGATGAGTTGTCCAATGGATATAACTGAAGCTACCGGACAAACACAGGATCAGATTGACGCCAAATTTGCAGAATGGCTTGCTGATGCGTCTTTCACAGGAGGGTGTAATGCTGTAATTTCAAACAATAATACGGGTGCACCGTAATATCTGGGCGGAACAACTACGGTAACATGGACTGTAAGCAGCAGTTGTCAAAACAGCGTAGCCTGGAGTGCCACATTCTCGGTTTCTGAAGCGCCCGAACTGATATTTACTTGTCCTGCAAATCAGACAGAAGAAGCATGTCAGACTCAGGAAGCAATTAACACATCTTTCGCTGAATGGCTTGAAGCAGCAGTTGTCACAGGAGGATGCAATCCTGTTCTTACGATGATACCGGAAGATCCACTGGCTCCTGATGCCTGCGGAGGTTCCACAACAGTTACATGGGAAATTACTAATGAATGCGGAGAAGATGAAAGCTGTACTGCTACCTTTACGGTAATGGCTGCTCCTGAAATTGTAATAATTTTACCAAATGACACTATCCTTGCAGCTGCCATGGACCAGCAAACAATTGACGATATATTTGAAGGGTGGCTTGCAGAAGTATCATTCACAGGAGGCTGCAGCGCAGAAATCACTGACGATAACACAGGGGCTCCAAGTTACTGTGGTGGTTCAACTACGGTAACATGGACGGTAATCAGCGACTGCGAAACAGATGTTGTTGGCACTGCCATCTTCACTGTACCGAATATACCTCCTGATGCCGTGGATGATGTGGCATCAACTCCGGAAAATACTCCGGTCGATATTGATATACTCGCTAATGACACTGATTGCAGTAACAGCCTCGACACTTCGTCAGTCACAGTAATTGAAGGGCCGTCAAACGGAACTGTTGAAACAGATCCGTTGACAGGGATGGCTACCTATTCACCAGATCAGGATTTTACCGGTTCGGTTATGTTTACCTATTATGTTTGCAACGAGGCAGGATTATGCGACACTGCTATTGTAACAATCAATATTTCAGTGGTAAATAAACCACCGGTGGCTACTGATGATATAAACACTACTCACGAAAATATGGCAGTGAGCGGATGGGTACTGACTAATGATTATGACCCGGACGGAGATGTGTTGGTAGTTAACAGTACTCCTGTTTCAAATACCTCAAACGGTACACTAAGCCTTAGTACTGACGGATCATACACATATACGCCAAACAGTGATTTCACCGGTAAGGATTACTTTGAATACCAGGTATGTGATACCGGCGGATTGTGCGATACTGCCCTTGTAACGATCACTGTGTTCTCAGAGCCCGGCGAGGATAACCGTCCTCCTGTTGCCGTGGAGGATAATTATGTAGGATACCTTAATACTACTGTTACCGGTGAATTGTTACCTAATGACTATGACCCGGATGACGATAATATTACTATCAATACAACCCCGGTGGTTTCTCCGGAATCAGGAACACTGACAATTAATTCGGACGGTTCCTTCACCTTTGTGCCGGCTGAAAACTTCACAGGAATGGTTACTTTCCAATACAGAATATGTGATGATGCCTCATCATCACTGTGCGATGTTGCAACAGTGACTATAGACATAAGGGGTAAAGATAAACCAAACACTACTGTGGGTGTGGATGATGGATATATCGTAGTGAAAGATGAAGAGCTTGCAGGTAACGTCTCTGAAAACGACTACGATCCCGAAGGTGACAACCAGGTGGCATTCACTCTGGTGGTTCCGCCTGCAAACGGGTCAATTGCTTTATCACCCAACGGAACATTTGAGTTTATCCCATATGTGGGATTCACCGGGAACGATCAGTTTATCTACCAGGTTTGTGATGATGGTGATCCGGTTGCATGCGACAAGGCTACTGCTTATATTGTTATTGAGGAAGCTCCTGAAGATTCAATTCCCGGCGAAGAAGAAGAACAGGAACCTTGCGAATTGCTGATACCTAATGGGTTTTCACCAAATGATGACGGCATTAATGATTATTTCAAAATATATTGCATGGAAGATTATCCGAATGCTGACATTGAAATATATAACCGTTGGGGGAACCTTGTTTATGAAAAAGAGAACTTCGGAAATCCCGACCGCTGGGGGTCTACTGATGCCTGGTGGGACGGAAGGTCAACTAACAAGATGACTGTCGGCAGGGAAAAACTGCCTGCAGGTACCTATTTCTATATATTGCACTTAAACGATGGAAGCGATCCGATTACCGGTTTTGTTTTCCTTAACAGGTAATTAATTAATCTTAAAGGGTAGAATAAAAATGAAACGAGCATGTAAATTTTTGACACAGACGACTACTTTGAAAATTATGCGAGTTCCATCTGATACCTTAGAAAATAATAAATTTTAATCAGATGAAAAAGTCAGAAAACGCTGAGATAAAACGCAAAGAAAACATTTTGCGTCTCAGCGTTTTCATGGTTTAACAATAAAAAATAAAAAAAATGAAGTTTAAATTACACATCAACAGAGGATTAGTGATTCTGATATTAATACTGGCAACCAACGCTTCCTTTGCACAACAGGATCCAATGTATACACAATACTTCTTTAATACCCAAACAATTAACCCTGCGTATACAGGAACTTGGGAATCAATGGGTTTTATGGCTCTTGCCCGCCAGCAATGGGCTAGCTGGGACGGAGCACCTGAAACATATACTTTCTCTTTCCAGTCCCCCCTGAAAAACGAAAAAGTCGCCCTTGGTTTTAATGTGATTAGCGACAAACTGGGATTTGAAAAAAGATTCGGAGTATTTGCCGACTATTCCTATATGGTAAGGCTGGGTGAAACTGCAAAACTTCGAATGGGACTAAAAGGAGGTTTTACTAATTATTCAAATAACCTGGTGGAATATACTTTATATCCCGGTGTTAATGACCCGTTTTTCCAGGGTGAAATAGACAATAAATTCAGGCCAAACTTTGGCGTAGGACTGTTTTTGAATGGACAAAAGTATTATTTGGGAGTTTCCTCACCAAAACTATTACAAAACAATTTTGAATCCAACTATAATAACTATTCTGTGCAGGCAGAAATGATGCACTATTTTATTTCAGGAGGACTGGTTTTTGATCTGGGTGAAAATATTAAGTTTAAGCCCACTTTCCTTACCAAAGCGGCCTGGAACGCTCCTGTACAGGTTGACCTTACAGCGAACTTCCTGTTCAGGGAAAAACTGTGGCTGGGGGGTTCATACCGGACAAACGATGCAATAGGACTGATTGCACAATGGATTTTCAATAATAAATTACGAATAGGATATGCTTATGATTATTCTATAACAAAATTGCAAAATTACCATAATGGAACTCACGAAATTATGATTTCTTATGAGATGCGATTCCTCAAGGAATTCGTTGTTTCACCAAGGTATTTCTAATTAAATATATATTTTGATGTTGTTAGAAATTATCGATCAGCATTCCGGTAATTTCTTTCAGATTATCGAACCATGCCGGATTAAGAGGCCACATCTGAACAATTTTACCATCTATCTCCTCTGCAAAAACCCTTGCCTGATCCTGGTCAAGATCACTTTGTATATATATTACCCTTATACCTTCCATCCTGGCAAGGTCAACTACTTCAGCCATACGCTGCGGGGTAGGCTCTTTGCCGCCTGGTTCTAAGGAGTGCTGAACCAATCCGTATTCGCGGGCAAAATATGAAAGACTTGGATGAAACATTATGAATTGCCGTCCTTTATAATCCTTCAGATCTTGTGCTATTTTATTATCCAGTTCTTCAATATCTTTTACAAACTGCTTGTAATTAATGTTGTAAATACTTTTTTTATCCGGATTTAACGTTGACAGTTCTTTAGTTATACGGACTGCCATCTGTTTAACAAGAGAAGGAGACATCCAGGTGTGCGGATTGATACCTGAAGTTGTACTTTTATAGCCTGAAGGCAGTGTCTCATCACTTATAAGATCAAGTCCCTCTGAAAGATCAACAACTTTCATATTCAGGTTAACTTGTTGAATTTTATCTTTCCAGGAATATTCAAAGCCAATATGGCCGATCCGGAACCACACTTTGGAAAGGGTAATATCTTTAATTTGAGATGGCACAAGGGTAAAATCGGCAGGACTTGCACCCGGTGGGAGCCGTACATTTACTTTAAAATCATTACCTGCAATTTTCTCCACGAACGTTTTCAGGGGTAAGATACTTACTGTCACAACCGGCTTCTCACCATCGTTCCTTTTGTTCTTCTGAAACCCGCATGAAAATAATATGCCAGCAACTATAATAATTATGAATATCTTCCTCATAAACTTTTTCAATTTAATTTAACATGTTCAATCTTTTCAATAAATATTGTAAAATTAAATAAACTTTGGTTTAATTTGCATTATTTAAATTAAGTTTAAATAAAAAAATATGCAACCCGATTGTGAAAAATGCCTCCGCTTACAGGCAGAAAAAATGTTAAAAAAACATCATATCTCAAATAACGAATCTAAAAATATTATTGGCCGATTCAATAAATATTTAAAAGAACAGAAAAATAATAACATTTTAACTCCTGAGGCAGCATGTTATCTTCATCGTTTAATAAAAAGGGAGGCTAATACAATTGATTTATATCAGAAAGAGAAAGAGCAATACAACAAACTGATGCTCAATCTTGAAAAAGATATACGTGAGGTTATCAACAGATCGGAGGATCCATTTGAATCAGCCCTACGGTATGCTCTGGCAGGTAACATTATTGATTTTGGGCCATCGGAATCATTTGATGTAATGGAAACTCTGTCCACTGCAGCTTCAAAAATACCTGTAATAGATCATTCTGGCCTACTTTATAAAGAATTACAAAATGCCTCCACTGTTTTATATTTAGGTGATAATGCCGGTGAAATTGTACTCGATAAAATTTTCATCAGTGTTATCAATCATCCCAACCTTTGGTTTGCCACAAGAGGAGCGCCGGTTATTAACGATGTAACTACTGAAGATGCTGAAAAAACAGGTCTGACAAAATACGCCAGGGTAATATCGAACGGATACGATGCCCCCTCCACACTGCTGCAACACTGTTCACCGGAGTTTAAAACATTATTTAATAAAGCTGACATTATTATTTCAAAAGGCCAGGGAAATCTTGAAGGATTGCTTAACAATAAAAATAAAAAAATATTCTATCTGCTAATGGTTAAATGCAATGTGATCGGAGAACTGATTGGCGTAGACAAAAAAAATTCTGTTGTTTTTTTCAATCAGAGCGTATTGAATGGATGACGGCATGTTGTTCACAACCATCAAATTATAATTTATTCATAATTTCTGCCCAAATCGGGACAAATACTGTCACCAGAGTATTATTTGCAAATATTTGAGAATAAACCTTTTCTCCATTTGAAATTGGACTGCATAACTCCATTTTTATTAGATAATAACAGATCTTTTCATAAGGTATTGATAAAAATATCTCATTTATTACCAGGCACCAGCTTACTATATTGCAAAGCATATTCTTCCAGAATATTCCCAAATTCATCAATTAGCCTGAAAATCACAGAATGATTATCTTTTTTTGTATTAAAGGTGAATTCGCCAAATGCTGTCACTTCATCCCCATGATAACCAAACAACTGATGAGTAGTATCTTCTGCCATTGCTGCGGGCCCAGGCACGCCACCAAGCGAAGCTATCTGAAATTCATAAAACTCAAATCCTGATGGCCTGGGAATAGTAAATCCGCGGGCACCGTGACGATCACCACTAACCAATAAAACACCGGAAATATTTTCTGTCTCAATAAAACCGAAAAGTTCCTCACGAGCCTCTGTATCCCATGTACCCCAGGAATCTTTTCCCGGAGTTATATAATCACTCCACATCGTCCCGCTGGAGATAACCTTAAAAGGAGCCTTTGAATTTTTTAAAGTTTCTTTTAACCAGTTAAATTGTTCTTTACCCAGATATGAACCGTATTCCCCTCTCTTGCTATTCTCACGAAATGACCGCGTATCAAGCATTATTATCTCTACCGGACCTATACGCTTATTAAAATAGATGCCCGGATTTTTATTTTCCGGATTGTTCCAGTTCTGATGCCATACAGTCCTGACTGCTTCACGGTCTGCGGCAGTGAATCCTTTCGGGATACCGCCAAGATCGTTATTGAAATAATCATGATCATCCCACGAAGTATAAAGTGGCACATTTGCTGCAAGCAGTCTCCATGGTTTTGAAACATCACGAAGAAGATAATCCGATCTGTGAAGATTAATCCGGTTTTCCCTGTCATCGGCTGCGATATCACCTAAAAGCATCATCGCTTGTGGATTTCTTGATAAAATTTGATTAATAAGGTTAGGGTTATGAAGACCTATTTTATGAAAGCAGGAACCGAAGGCCAGCTTAAATATACTTTTATTGTCAGAAGTTGAAGTTGTCTTAAATCCGCCTTCAGCAATCTTATATTTTTTAGAATAAATG
>JAAYJR010000465.1 GCA_012522835.1 Bacteroidales bacterium | reverse complement strand
GGATATTTGTCAAGTTCCTGATATTTTTCAAAAATTATAAGTAAAGAAGAGGCCGGAGAAAGATTAATATCCAGAATATTACCCGGGTTACTGACAGGATAAAGCAATCTTTGACCTGTCTCCGGATCCCATACCACGGGACTTAGCTTACGATCTACCATAAATTCAGCCTTCACCTGAATATGCTCTGACAGGCTGGTATTAGCCAGAAAGAAAAGAGGATTTCCTTCAAGATCGTAACAGCATTGATTTAAAAATTTGTCAGTCCTGTTAAACTTTATAAATGGCTCAATACCTGCCTCTTTCTGTAAATCACCATACCATTCCCTCAGGTTACTTCCGGGGGATGGACAGACGATAACATTTCCCCCCGAATTGCTTATAAGTTCATCAATTCCTGCTTTTACAGCATCATCATTAATCCGGGCATCTTCAAAGTAAGCCGACTTAAAAGGCACTTTCCCTATGAATATTATCCTCCCTCCTGCCTCTGCAAACCGGAAAAGCGAATTGACAGTTTCAGGGCTTAATGTTTCCAGTTCGGGCAGGATTAATGTCTGCCAGGAACGACTGTTATACTTAATACTTCCATTGGTAAATGAAGAGCTGTTAATTAAATTTTCACTAACATAATCACAACCGTCTCCGTTCTGATGGATCACTTCCCAAAGATTGTTCTGATATTCAGGATAGATATGTGAATTTACCGATGACATATATTCAGGCCCCATTTTAAGGGCTATATCCACGGTAGGCTGAAGAATAGCAATATTCGACTGCAGTACCGCATTTTGTAACAGATAAGTAATACGGGCTTTATAATCTGCCCATTGTCTGAACCATGGCCACCAGTTATTCAGCTCACTGAAAAAAGTCCCGTACCGTACCCACCCGGGGAAGGGTAATTCCGGAGGTGAATAATTAAAACCATGCAGGACAGATTGCTTCATTCCTGAAACAATTCCCTGGTCACCGGAGATCTTTACCTTTTCAAGAGAGGTCATAAATATCACTGAAGTGTTGGTCATCTCCTCGCAGGTTACATTCATTTTTCCTGCAATGGCGGCAGCTGATGCAACATATTTATTAATCATTTTATAGGAACGACCTGTTAAACCTATAGAAGGAAACTGATTACCAACCTCATTCCTGATCCATGTCTCACCTTCTGGGATGTCCACCTTCATGCTTGATTCAAGAGGATGATAGCCGGGCCCGTAGGCCTGAACACGCGATTTAACACCATTTTCTTTGCACCATTCTGTAAATGGATCTATAAATCTTTCATGCCATAATTCAAGAAGTGTATTATGAAAGTCAAGATCGACCCTTTTCAGCAACTCCTGAACATCTTCTGAAAAATCAGAACCATATTCTTCAACTGTTACTCCCCTGATCCATGACAGATAAGTTCCCTTCTTTTTCAGTATAAACGGCAAATAAGGCCAGAGTGAATATCCCCGTCGTTTCTCAAATTCAACAGGCACATCATCATTCCAGTTAGCACCCTCCAGTTCCATACTGTCAACAAACGCAGCCCTGATAAAGTTACCCATTGAACCTGTGATACCATTGATAAGGCCGGAAACCTTATTTAAATATTTTTCCACAGCCTGTTTATTGTAGTGGTTAAGGACAGGACCGGCAGCTCCCTCCACTCCACGTATAACCCTCATATATCCAGTTACTTTCACAATATAATACAGGACCTGATCACCTTCAGCAGGATTAATCGTAAGCTTACCGTTTACAATACTGTTTATCAGCTCTTCCCCGGCAGCGAATTCATTCATTACTTTTGGGACTAACCTGACTGACAGCAGTTCTTTATAAATAGGTTCATTTTTATAGTGATTGTGAATTACTACTTTTTCAATAAGTTCATCAATTGAAAAAGTAAACACCTTACCACCTTCCAAATCGATAGTTTCTATGGTAACTATCTGTATCTGATCCTCTTTATCTAAAAATTCACCACCAAAAGGCCAGCCTGAACCAACAAGCAGGTCACATACCAGGCCTCTCTCTTTGGCTCCTGTAAGGGCTGTATGGACCATTTCCAGCCACTCATCGCTAAATGTTGGTAAAATCTTATAGCCTTTTGTAAGCTCCGCATAACCAGCGGGATCTCCAATATCCGGATAAGCAATCGGATTTATCTCAACTCCGCCAATCCCTGCAGCTTTCATTACGTCAAGCTCCCTCAGGATTTCATTCTTGTCAAGGCGGTTACTGTTCCACCACCACCGGACAAAAACTCTTGATCCTTCCGGGGGATTTTGAAATCCTTCAAAATACTTTTGAGTAGTGATTTCCGGATTGATACATCCTAAAAATGAATCGATAAAAAAAACTCCTGAAGATGCCAGCATCCCGGCCTTTACAAATTCTCTGCGCTTCATTATATCTGCTTTACCTGTATGTATAATTTTCTGTCCGCTAACGCATCAGATCTGATAAACCCTGTCTGAAATATTTAGTTCCCTGTTGCGGTATTTTCCCGAAACTGTTCTTTATTATTCTGCCTCCCAAAGCGAATTAATTGTATTAACTGTCTCTTCCACCAGCAGAGCGCCTCCTTTAGGGCCAACACGGTTGACCATAGCGCTATAGCCTCTGTAACCCTCTCCTTCAACTGCCCGCTTTGTAGGAAGATAACCTCCGCTGTCGCCGCCTGCCAACTGAATAATAAATGTCTGCACTGCCCTGCTCCTTCCGGTTATCCTGAATCCGTAATCAGTATATAGCTCAAACGGATTAGTTGCAAATACAACGTTGCCCAGTCTGAGTACATGCATCTCAACCGGGTAATACAGATTATCATGTTGAGTTTCATACTGCTTAACCAAAGCCTCCTGTTTTTTCACAATCCCGAAATCAGACAGCTTATTATCCCATGGGCCATAATCCTTTATTGCCTCATTATCCTTTATCTCTTTCAGGAACTTGTTCCAGGCTGTCTCAGGAGAATCCGGATCAGATGGTTCTCCTGATCTTATTTTTTCTACTATTGCAAGAGCCTTCTTATACTCCTCTTCGCTATACTGCCTTGCCGGAAGTTCTAAATCTTTTACAACATGCTTAAAATCAAACTCTCTCTGAATGTTATTCTTTGCACCCGAGTAAGCATCATCAATTATATCAGCTAATCTTTTCCCTATCTCCACAATTCCGGGAACATCCCACATATTGGGTTCACCTGATTTGTATCCACGGGGAAGGTCTCTGGGAGATATGTCTCCTGCAGCGCTTATCTGAGGGTATACAAACACCTCCCCAGGGAACCTCTTTCCCACATACTTTCTAACCTCACTCCAGTAATCGGCAGAAACATAATATTTAGCTTCGGTAACCTGTGCCGGACAAGCAATATTCATGATGATGCCGGTAAGTTTATCCTTGTCGTCCCAGCAAAACAACATGTCCACACCGCCATCCTCCGGCCCTTCAAGTCCGATAAAATCTTCTCTGTCAGTTGACCCATACATCTCCGTTGAGCCATCTGAATATTCTACCCTTCGGTTATGTCCTACAACTGCATAACGCAACTCATTACTTATCCCTCCCGGCTTCCTGTTCTCCCAGGCCTGCGAGGCCACCCGGGATAATTTTTCCAGCAACATATCCCTGTAACCACCTGAAAGGCCTGTATCAAAAGAGGAATGAGTGTGTGTGGCATTTAAGAACAGTTTGTTCAGGTCGAAACCTGGTATTTTCCCTTTCATATAACTTCTCAGTGAATCCTGCAATCCATCCCTGCAGCTGACGATATCCAGCGCTATCATTATGGCCTGTTCCTTACTGCCGTCTTTCTCTGTACTCTCTATTGCCATCGCTGTGGCTTTAAGCGGACTCTGAACATATTCTGAAATCCGCTCATAATATTGCCCCTGCAATGAGACAGGACCTTCAGGAGTTATGTCTTCCATAGCCCAGCCGATATTGACATTATACTCACCGGATTTTTTTGTATAACTGCCCGGGATTGTTAACAGTAAACCTGTAATCAGAAACAATATGATTTTCATCTGAATATAACTTAGTTAAATATTTAAAATTTAAAGGATTAATCAGGTTGAAGATTTACAGTTAATTCATAATTGCGTTTGAAGCAATTTCTTGTAAAGAATGTCTTATATCATGTGAATCTCCACCAGGGAATCCCCTCCGCTGAATCATAACTATATAAAGTGTATTATTATCCGGATCAGCCCAGGATTGAGTTCCGAAGGCACCTCCATGTCCGAAGGAACCACGTGAAAGCATTAACGTCACGTCTTTAGGTGTAGTAATTACCCTAAAACCAAGACCATAACTAAGGCCATCAGCAAATTCACCTGTCTGGGGTTTT
>JAAYJR010000012.1 GCA_012522835.1 Bacteroidales bacterium | reverse complement strand
TTTTCTGCTGAATCATTGCATTGATTTTTTCTTCGAATGTATTTTTAGTTATGAACCTGTGAACCATGACATTGTTTTTTTGGCCAATGCGATATGCCCGGTCGGTAGCCTGCGCTTCCACAGCCGGGTTCCACCAGAGGTCGTAATGAATGACATGGTTTGCTGCAGTCAGGTTTAACCCGGTTCCGGCTGCCCTCAGTGACAAAAGGAACACCTTGTCTGCATGGTTGTTCTGAAATCTTTGTATCATATCCTGTCGCTGATTAATGCTGCACCCCCCATGATAATATAGCGGTTCGAGTTTATATCGTTCTGATATAAAATGTTGCAGCAATACGGCCATTTCGGTGAACTGAGTAAACAGCAGTACTTTCTCGCTGCTGTCCAGAATGCTGTCCAGCTTATCGAAAAGGAGTTCTGTTTTTCCGCTTAATGACGCATCTTTTTCCCCGTTTTTCAGGAATTGCGCAGGATGGTTACATATCTGTTTAAGGGCCAGAATCATTTGGAGTACTAATCCCTGCCGTACAAAAAGCGATTTATGGTCAGTATGTTTAATTCCTTCTATCTCATCCATCGCTTTTTCAAGTGTTTTTTCATAAAGGCTTGCCTGCTCTTTGGTAAGGGTCGCAAAACTGTCGATTTCGATTTTTTCGGGAAGGTCGGAAATAATGTTTTTATCCGACTTCAGACGGCGCATCATGAAAGGGGCTGTTACTTTTTTCAGTTTATCAGCTGTTTCGCGGTCATTCAATCGTTCAATCGGATTTCCGTAGGTTTCAGTAAACTCTTTCAGGTTACCCAAAAAGCCGCGGTTGCTGTAATCCATGATACTCCACAATTCACTCAGCCTGTTTTCTACCGGCGTACCACTTAGTGCTATGAAATTGTCCGCTTTGATCGATTTTACAGCTTTTGTTTGGGCGGTGTTTTGGTTTTTAATATTTTGAGCCTCGTCGATAACTATAGCATGCCAACTCTTTTTTTTAAGCAATGGAGCGTCGCTTCTTGCAATTCCATATGAGGTTATGAGCACGTCGTAACCGTTCAGTTTTTTTAAATCACGCAGATGTCCATGGTATATTTCAATATTTATGGAGGGAGCAAATTTTTGAAATTCGGCCTGCCAGTTAGTGAGCAAACCGGTTGGTGCCACAACCAGCACTTTTTGATCATTTAGTTGACCCTCCTCCCTGAACTTCAGTATTGCAGCAATAACCTGGATAGTTTTTCCCAATCCCATATCGTCGGCAAGGACCGACCCGAAGCCAACGCGGGCATTACGGTAAATCCAGGAAAATCCGCGGTGCTGATAAGGGCGGAGTTGAGCTATAAGCCCTTTGGGAACAGGTGTTTCCTTGAATTCAGTCAATTCCTTAATCAGCTTTTTTACCTCGTCGTCAATTAATACTTTCGCGCCGTTGTATTCACCCGAAAGGGCTGAGCGAAGCAACTGAAATGTTGATAGTTCTTTCGATTGCGAAAAGTGCTTATAAAGTTTTTCGAGATCCTGCTTTTCTACATAAATGTATTGCGTTTTGAACCTGATCAATCCTTCAGACTTTTGCAGCAACTTCCTGAATTCTGCTTCATCCATTACGGTATCGCCCACAGCAACCTGCCACTCAAAATCCAGGAGCTTATCGAGCCGAAGATAAGATTTGCCTGATGCTTTGCTTTTTAGTTTTACACTGGCTTTGGGTTTTAAAATCTGCTGCAGCGATTTGGGTAGCAATACAGAAATATCAAGCAGTTGAATTGCAGGAATCATTTGCATCAAAAATGGGGTGAACGTTTGGTTGTCCATTACCAACTCTCTTGTTCCTCCGGAATTGATATATGTATCGAGTCCGGGGATGAAACTACTCAACTGACTGAGAGACTGCAAAATTTCGTAACGTTTGGTATCATATATTTTTTGATTTAGAATATCTGTAAGAGGAACCGGCTCATCCAATTTTCCTTTTGAGTCGCGGATATTTATTAAAATTCGGAATTTGTCTTGTTTCAGTTCTTCCACCATCAGCACAGGCAGGTAATTACCCCTGGTCAGATAGAATTTTTGCAGCCACGACATTATGCCCCCTGCCAGCGCTTCCTCGCCGGGACCGGAAAAGGGATAGCTTTCATTTTTAAAAAATAGTTGCAGGAAGAGGTCCCCTTCGGTGTTGTGGCTTACCAGACTTACTATTTCTGTAATAAACAACGATAAAAGATTAAGGGCAACTTCATTATTGACAGGTTTTTGCTTTTTTCTGTAAATTCCTGTAAAAACATCAGGCGGCAGAATTATTTTCAGCTCGTCTGCCAATTTTTTTACCTCTTTGCTAAGCAATGCAGGCAGCCACCGAATGGAATACTGCTTGTCCGGCAACTGAACTATCTGCGGTATAACAGCGCCATTTGCCACCAGTTGAAGTGCAAAATGCAACACTGTATGTAATGAGGCGGTCGAGGGCTGGTAGTCATATGTTTTTGAACTCTGAATTTGTGATAGTTGCTGTAAAAATTCACTTACTGAATATTCTTTGTCATTAATGGCAACTTTAGCCTTTAACGATTCATCGAGTCGAACCTGATTGTCAGAATGGTAATCGATATATTGCTCTTCTGAATAAGCCTTTGCGAAAAATTCAGGAAGGGTAATTTTTCCCTGTGCAGCCTTTTGTGTATTTTTGACCACACGGTTAAGGGTAGCAAGATATTTTTCACGGAAATCGCTACCCGAGGCAGTATAAAAAGCCGGGTTTGGTGAAAGCAGTGATGTAAGTGGGCCGTGAATGGGTTCCAGATTTGCAAAAGAGAGTTTCCTGTATGCCTGTTCAGGATCGTATTTTTCTACCGTTTTTTTCTTTCCGAAGCAAAGATCCTGGATTTTGGGAATTTCAATATGTTGTTTGTTGATAATTATTCCGAGTTTCTCCATTTCTGAAAGCAGATCGACATTATGTAGTGAGAAAACCAGGAAAGGGTTGTTGTCGATTTCTGCAGAGACCTTATAAATTACCGAAGCAAGATGTTTACATGGCACTGCCCAATCAGGGCAGG
>JAAYJR010000502.1 GCA_012522835.1 Bacteroidales bacterium | reverse complement strand
TTGGGCTGCAAAATCGGCCCAATATATGCTGGATGCGGGATGTATGGCTCCAATATCAGGAAGTTTTGCCGGAGAGCAGTTGTTAAGTCGCGAAGATGCGGCAGTTTTAATCTGTCATGCTTTGATAACCACAGAACAAATTCAGCCCTAAAACAGAAGGGAAGATAATGATGAAAAGATGGATAGCGGCATTTGTTCTGACACTAATACTGTTTGTTATGTCGGGATGTGGAAACGGGCAGACTGGTAATCAAATGCCTGCAGCACCGACACCCTCATCAATAACTCATGATATAAACGGTCCGGCTTCTGGTATATCAGGCGAAGCGGGGGAAAAAACCAAAACAGCCCTACTGGAAGCGGAAATACCTGCATCGGAGGAAGAAAGTGATGTCGGGACAGTAAATCTTGCACATGATGAAGTATCTGGGGCAGTAGCAAGCACAGTGAATGAAGAGGAGGGTCCGGCAGCAGGTACAACGGATAAGGAAAGTATAGAGGCTGAAGAAGGCGATACCTTCCGGTTATGTTTAACCCGCGACTGGGGTACAGAAGTTTTGGACAGCCGTAATGTAATAATAAAACCTGATTACAACTTGCTGAATTATATGAAAGAAGAATGGCAGCTTGATACAGGTTTTGGCAGTGAATTTGTTGCAGGAATTAATGGTTTGCAGTCAGCTAAGGATGAAGGCAACCGTTATGATTGGTTTTTTTATGTAAATGGCGAACTATCTCCGGTAGGTGCCGGTCAGGTAAAGCCCGAAAGCGGTGATGTGATTTATTGGGATTATCATATGTGGTCAAACAGTTCAGGCCTCATAGAGGATGAGGCCAGTTTTCCTCCAAAAGTGAAAGAATCTTGATGAAAGGATTCTGAAAGAAACTGGGCCGGGATAACCCCGGCCTTTTGTAATGATTATTATATCAGTTCTTTGTTTTTTAAAATACCGTCAGGTTTTGAGGATATATATAGATATCACTGGTATTTACTTTCCGGTTAAAGGTGAATATCTCTTTCAATAGATCAAAAGTGTTTTCATAATCTTCTTCACTTGCATCCTCTGGCAGAGAAACGCGAAAAACTGAGACGGGCACTTCCATCCAGTTCAAAAGTCTTAATTCCTGCAATCCTTCATCGAGAAATTCAAGATCACTCAGGGGCACCGAAAAAGGAGCCCGTGATTTGCTTTTAATATGTGTTTCCAGCATATTAATGAACAATTTTAGTTGTTCTTCTTTTTCTTCACTGATCACATATTGAAACAATATATCATACAGGTTTTGAGTCAGTATGATTGAGGTAACATTGGGCAGCAGCAGATGTTTTTCTTGTCCTAAAAATTCAAGGCTAAATGGTTTGTTTTTCATATATCTTTCACTCCGTTTTCACTCATGCTAGTTTGATTTTAACTGTTCATTATCCTTTAAACAACGGTTATTCAATTTTCCCCTTTTTGTTGTTTCGAATCAAATCATAATTATAAATGGCGATTCCGGCCATTATAATAAAACTTCCGATTAAAAAAGGCATGGTAATTGCTTCATGGAGAAATAGATATGCCCATAATATTGCCAGGGGCGGCTTGGCAAAGAAAATCAATGACCCAGTCCCTGCCGGCAGAAATTTAAGTCCGAAAAGAAATAAAAAATAGGCGGCAATGGTGAGCATTAACGTGATATAAAGCATTTGCGGCAGCACGGATACATCAAAACTGAACAAAGGAATTTTTAAGACCAGCAAAACAGGCATCAAGAAAAGGGCACCGATAATAAAAGAATAAC
>JAAYJR010000584.1 GCA_012522835.1 Bacteroidales bacterium | reverse complement strand
TTGGGCTGCAAAATCGGCCCAATATATGCTGGATGCGGGATGTATGGCTCCAATATCAGGAAGTTTTGCCGGAGAGCAGTTGTTAAGTCGCGAAGATGCGGCAGTTTTAATCTGTCATGCTTTGATAGCCACAGAACAAATTCAGCCCTAAAACAGAAGGGAAGATAATGATGAAAAGATGGATAGCGGCATTTGTTCTGACACTAATACTGTTTGTTATGTCGGGATGTGGCAACGGGCAGACTGGTAATCAAATGCCTGCAGCACCGACACCCTCATCAATAACTCATGATATAAACGGTTCGGCTCCTGGTATATCAGGCGAAGCGACAAAAAAAGCCAATGTAGCCCAACAGGTAGCCGAAAAACCTGCATTGGGTGGAGAAAGCAATACCGGGACAGTATATCCTGACAGTGAAGAAGTGTCCGGGGCAATAGCAAGCATAGTGAATGAAGAGGCTGATTCAGCAGTAAGTATAACGGATAAGGAAAGTGCAGAAGCTGAGGCAGGCGACACCTTCCGGTTATGTTTAACCCGCGACTGGGGTACAGAAGTTTTGGACAGCCGTAATGTAATAATAAAACCTGATTACAACTTGCTGAATTATATGAAAAAAGAATGGCAGCTTGATACTGGTTATGGCAGTGGATTTATTACTGGAATTAATGGTTTGCAGTCAGCCAAAGATGAAGGAAACCGTTATGATTGGTTTTTTTATGTTAATTCTGAACTATCCCTGGTAGGTGCCGGTCAGGTGAAGCCCAGAAGCGGTGATGTGATTTACTGGGATTATCATATGTGGTCAAACAGTTCAGGGATCATAGGGGATGACGGGAGTTTCCCTCCCAAAGAGAAAGACTTTTGATGAACAAATTCTGAAGAAACAGGCCGGGTTAAACCCGGCCGTTTTTGATGACCGAATATCAGATTGATTTCCTGGCTTTGTCTGTTAAAAAATAGTCAGGTTTTGAGGATATATATAGATATGCCTGGTATTCACTTTCCGGTTAAAGGTGAATATTTCTTTCAAAAGATCGAAAGTGCTTTCATAATCTTCCTCGCTTGCATCATCTGGCAGAGATACGTGGAAAACTGAGACGGGTACTTCCATCCAGTTTAAAAGTTTTAATTCCTGCAATCCTTCATCGAGAAATTCCAGATCACTCAGGGGAACCGAGAAAGGAGCCCGTGATTTGCTTTTAATATGTGTTTCCAGCATATTAATAAATGATTTTAACTGTGCTTCTTTTTCTTCGCTGATCACATATTGAAACAATATATCATACAGGTTCTGAGTCAGTATGATCGAAGTAACATTGGGCAGCAGCAGATGTTTCTCCTGACCTATGAATTCAAGGCTGAATGGTTTGTTTTGCATATATGTCTCACTCCGTTTTCAATCATGCTAGTTTGATTTTAACTGTTCATCATTCTTTAAACAACTGTTATTCAATTTTTCCCTTTTTGCTGTTTCGAATCAAATCATAATTGTATATGGCTATGCCGGCCATTATGATAAAACTTCCGATCAAAAAAGGAATTGTAATGGTTTCATGCAGAAACAGATATGCCCATAAAATGGCCAGGGGAGGTTTGGCAAAAAAAATCAATGATCCAGTCCCTGCCGGCAGGAATTTAAGTCCGAAAAGAAATAAAAAATAGGCAGCAATGGTGAGCATTAACGTGATATAAAGCATTTGCGGCAGCACGGATACATCAAAACTGAACAAAGGAATTTTTAAGACCAGCAAAACAGGCATCAAGAAAAGGGCACCGATAATAAAAGAATAAC
>JAAYJR010000137.1 GCA_012522835.1 Bacteroidales bacterium | reverse complement strand
CCTTCCGAAAGGTACAGGTGAAATCCTGGCAGACAGGGCGGTGCAACTACTTAATGAAACTTATAGCGGGCATACCAATTAAGACAGGGACAAAAGGATATGAATAAATCCAATTGCGACACCTTGTTGCCGGGATCCCGTTTAAAAACAGTATACATGACATGAAACCACGTGGCGAACAGTGGGAAAATGAAGTGACCCGGATTTAAAAACAATATCTGTGATACGAAACTGACAATAAATAACCTAACACTAAGTCACGCCAATATTTTAATCAATACTCTGTCGTTATATATGGCATCCTTTCGAAGGTCATGCCATCTCCTGTAATCCGCGGATCCCCGGTAGTTTTCAATTCATTAAACAATTCCCTGTTAAGTTCCTCTTTAATATCAGCATAATTTGGATCATCTGCCAGGTTATCAATTTGAAAAGGATCATTACCTATATCATAAAGTTCCTCTTTCGGCCTTTTACCAAAAGCAAACTGGTAATAACCCTGATTTCCGGGAAGGTTGCGGTTCAGAATAATCCATGCTTTAGCCGGACTGGCATCCATATCGGCAAAAGCTGCAAAGGTGTTGTTCGCCAACTCATCAAAATCCGGTGCATCATTATCAGTCACCTGTCCCGGACTGCCCATTGGCCAGCGGCCGGGTTCAAAATTAACTATATAGAGAAAATCATTTGTCCGGATTGCCCTTTGAGGATATGGAAGATTCCCCTCACGGGCTTTTCCCACATGTCTTTCCCGGCCTGTAACAGCAAAATTTCTTTCAGGGTCAACAAGTCCGTTTTTATCGCTCTTAAAAACATTCAACAAGCTTCTTCCGGTCATTATTTCAGGTATGTCCACACCTCCTGTCTCCAGGAATGTAGGAGCCAGGTCCATCAAAACCACAAAATCGTCAACTACCCTTCCCGGATTGATTACAGAAGGCCAGCGTGCCATCAATGACACATTTGTCCCAAAATCATACAGATTACATTTTCCGTTTGTAAATCCGGGGATACCATGGTCGCCGCTTACCACTAATAATGTATTATCCAGTTCTCCACTTTCTTCAAGCATTTCGAGCAATACACCAACGCTTGCATCAAACGCCATAGCTTCGCCAAGATAATCGGCAAAATCTTCACGTATCGTATCCACATCAGGCAGGAACGGTGGCATTAATCCCTGTAAGTCATCCGGATCGATATCCCACAATTTTTTACCTGAACCCATGATCCATTTCCGGTGGGTATTTGTAGGCCCAAACCAGTAACAAAATGGCTTTCCCTCCTCATTGGAATCTAAAAAAGCCTGGAAATTCCCTCTCACCTCATCTAACAAAACCTTTTTAGCTTCTTCAACTGTTTTCCCCGATTCGACCATTTGGGTGACATTCTGGCTGAACTGGTTAAATTTGGTGCCGGCCTGATGATAACGGGTTCTCTCTCCCCCGTAACCTGCATTAATTGGTTTTCCCGGACTCCAGACTTTATATGTGAAACCAATGTGATAGCCATTCTTCTCCAGTAAAAGCGGGAAAGTCGGAATCAGGGTATCCCAAACAGCCCCCTGTAGAAT
>JAAYJR010000305.1 GCA_012522835.1 Bacteroidales bacterium | reverse complement strand
CTCTGTTTCTGGTAAACTGCACACAAAAAACCGGAGTCAGCGACGAAGGAGTATTCGGTGATAGCCTGTATCTGGCTAATGTACCACCACAGCCGGGAGAGGAGACATGGAAATTTATTGATGACCTGAAATCTCCAATGTGGATTAAACACGACTGGAAACCTGCAACAGCAGGTGAAGAACAGGCTGACCTTTCACAGGGTATTACCATAAAAAAGAATTTTCCCGATCCTGAGGGCCGTCTTCAGACTGCATGGGATGACCTTAATGCATTTTTATCGGCCGGAGGCGTTTCTCCGGGTGATGGCAAATATATTATAGAATCTGTGTCAGCATCCGGCTTTGCTGAAGAAGAATTCAGGCTTGATATTGGAAAAGATAAATGCAGAATTCTGGCAGGTGACACCGAAGGGATCCGCAGGGGAATTTTCCACCTGGAAGATGAAATGCAACGCTTACGGGCGCCTTTACTGCCGGTCGGAACGATAGAAAAGAAACCGGTTATCCTGCGCCGTATTTCCCGGTGCTTTTTCGGGCCTATTAAAAGACCGCCGGCAATGCGCGATGAGCTGATGGACAATGTTGATTATTATCCGGAAAATTATCTCAACCGTCTGGCTCACGAAGGAGTTAACGGACTATGGCTTACAATTGAATTCCGCGACCTGGTGGCTACCAAATATACACCCGACGCAGGGAAAGATGCCGCAAAACGGCTGGCCAAACTGAAACAGACAGCCGACAAATGTCTTAAATACGGAATTAAAACTTATATATTTTGTATTGAGCCCCGGGCATGGGAGGCTAATGATCCTGTATTGAAAAACCATCCCGAACTGGATGGGCACTCCAGAGGGAATAGCCATCTTTTTTGTCCCCTGAGCAAAACAGCCGATGATTATCTATATGAATCGGTAAATAAAATTTTTAAGGCAGTTCCGGAACTGGGAGGTATCATAAATATTACTCACGGCGAAAGGGCTACGACCTGTCTGAGCGCCGTATCCTCATTCAGCGATCATGAAGGCAGAATAAATTGTCCGCGTTGTAAAGATAAAGAACCCTGGGAAATTCTTCATGCTTCGCTGTCGGCTATGCAAAGGGGGATGAAAGATGTAAACCCGGATGCAGAATTTATAAGCTGGCTCTATATGCCACAACCGCAAAGATTTTATCCCGGCGATGTTTATAAACTTGGTAAATGGGTCTATGACCTGCCTGTCCATACGCCTGAAGGTGTTGTCCTTCAGTTTAATTTTGAATCAGGTGTGGAAATTGAAGTGTTTGGTAAAAAACTTATCGGAGGAGATTACTGGATCTCAAAACCAGGTCCGAGTGACAGGTTTGAAGATATAGCAAATATTGCAAAAGAACATGGAACCCTCATGTCGGCAAAAATACAAACAGGCACTTCTCATGAAGTGGCAACTGTACCATTTGTCCCGGTGCCTTCTCTACTGTTTCAGAAATTTTCTGCGATGCAGGAACTTGGTGTTTCACATACTATGTTATGCTGGTACTTTGGAAATTACCCGGGATTAATGAACAAATCAGCCGGCAAACTTTCCTTGGATGATATTCCTGATAATGAAAAAGATTTTATCCGGGACCTGGCATCTATCTATTGGAAAGATGAGGATGTTTCAAAAGTGGTGGAGGCATGGACTCATTTCAGTAATGGTTATGAGAATTATCCCCTCACCAACCATTTTCAGTATTACGGGCCTATGCACGACGGCCCGGTCTGGCCTCTGCTGCTGAAACCGGCTGATGCCCCCCTGACGCCCACATGGCAGATTGGCTCAAGCTCAACTCTTAAACCATGGCCTCCAAGCGGTGACAGGGTTGGTGAATGTATCGGCGGAGTGCTGTCACTCGAAGAGGTGGTGGAACTCTCGCATCGTATGACCTCCTCATGGGATAAAGGCGTGCAGATATTTAAAGAGATAGAACAAAATTATTCAAATGACAGGGAAAGATTGTTGGATATCGGTGTTGCAAAAGCTTTGGGCATTCAGTTTCGAAGCGGATATAATATTCTAAATTTCTATATGCTGCGTGAAAAAATGTTCAGGATGGAGGGTAAGGAAAGGTTGGATATATTAAAGCAGCTTACTGATATTATAGAAGAAGAGATTGCCATGGATGAAGAACTTCTGGCACTTTGTAAAAATGACTCAAGGCTTGGGTTCCATTCTGAAGCTGAAGGATATAAATATTTTCCTGAAAAAATTGAATGGCGTATGGCCGAACTGAAAAAAGTTCTGGCTAATGATGTTCCGGCAGTTGAAAAGCTTATAAAAAAAGGAAAACCACTGTTCCCGGAATATACAGGCAGACGTCCCGAAGGGGCAGTGGCAAACTGTATAAAAACTGCAGATGTTAACCTGGACGGTAATATACAACTGCCATCAGGACTTCAATGGCAGGAACTGAATGAAGGAAAAGGTAACGGCCAGGTGCAATGGGCTTCAGCAAGAGACTCAAAAGCATTATATATATGGGTTACAGATAAAACAGAAGCAGATAAAATTTCAGATGTCAGGGTGAAAGTTGAACCTAAAAGGCTTTATCCTGCAGCTCACTTTGCTTTCAGTAAACTGAACCAATCAAATGCCGGCGATCCGGTCAGAAATCTGGGATACTCGTTGGTATATACTGCAGGATACAGGGAAGTGGAGGCAGAAGGACAAAAATATTATGTTTCCAGGATCCCTTTCAGTACTTTAAAACTGGATCCGGCACAATCTGAACCGATTCGGGTCGATGTAATTGCACAAAAAAGAGGAGAAGGAGCATGTTCATGGCGTCCAAATAATCCTACTACCTCGAGATTGGTTCTTGGAAATGATAATCCGGCTGACCTTGGATGGCTGGTTTTTAATTAAAATTCAACAGGATGACTCCAAAAAAGAGGATTAACCTTGCAATGAATTTGCAAAAACCGGACCGGGTGCCACTGATGTGTCAATTCAGTTATGGAAGTATGCTTCAGCAACTGAACCCTGATCCGGTAGAGTTTTGGTATGATAAAAATGTATTTGCAGACGGGTTAATCGAACTTTGCAAAAAGTTCAGGTTCGATGGGATTCTAGTCAGCCTTCACGGCCATTTCGATAACTGGAAAAACAAAATTATTAAAAGTGAACCTATTGATGGCGAAAATATCAGATTGACCTTTGCTGACCGGACTGAAGTGCACTCTTCGTCAGAATTGCCGTTTGTTACTTTCAGGGAAAAAAGAGTGCCTCCTGATATTGAAGATTTAGATATTGAAAAAGATATTCCTTCAATTATAGATTATATACCTGTTTCGAATAACCTTCATTTTGAACTTGATATAAATAATCTGTTTGAAATATTCGATATTATCTACAAGAAAGTTGGTGAAGAGTATTCAATCCACGGTGAGGTTACATCACCGTTTGACTATCTACTCGATCTGATGGGCCATGAGAATGGACTTATTTCACTTTTGATGAATCCTGATAAATGCCATGCTGTCTTAAATAAATATGCTCATGGAATCAGGGACATTGCAGAAAAAATGTGTGAAAAACAAATCGATGCAATAAAATTGTCTTCCCCATTTGCCGGAATGGGCTTTATCTCATCTGAACAATACAGTGAGTTTGTCCTGCCCTATGAGACAATTATTAATGAGGCAGTACGCAAAAAAGGGAAACATGTATACACCCATACATGCGGATCAATAGGCGACCGCCTCGAGATAATGAGTGATAGTAAAACATCAGGCTTGGAATGCCTGGATCCGCCACCAATTGGAAATGTAGACCTTCCAAATGCATTTGAGCGGATTGGAAATAAACTGTTCATTAAAGGTAATATCGACTCTGTCAATACTTTGCTGTTTGCTGATGATAAAAAGGCTGAAGATGATGTTGTGAAGATTATTGAAACAGGTAAAAATAAAGGAAAGGGCTTTATCCTTTCAACTGCCTGTTCTATCGCTCCTAAAGTCACTGCCGGGAGACTGGGAATGCTTTATGAACTGGTGGATAAATATGGCTGGTATTAATATCCGTCGGCTCAAGCCGACGGCAAGGGATAAGGCAGAGATGTTACATTAGTGGTTTATTGAAGCATCCGTCGGCTCAAGCCGACGGCAAGGGATAAAGCTCAGATCATGGCAGCTAGATTGTTTATTGCTTTATTCATTGCTGAGTAGTCCGTCGGCTCAAGCCGACGGCAAAGGATAAGGCAGAGATGTTACATTAGTGGTTTATTGAAGCATCCGTCGGCTCAAGCCGACGGCAAGGGATAAAGCTCAGATCATGGCAGCCGGATTGTTTATTTCCTTATCCATTGCCGTTCACTTCAGTGAACGGATCAATACAATTAAAGCACCCAGTTCATCATTGCCTTATCCATTGCCGTTCGCTTCAGCGAACGGATTCCAGCAAAGGATAACACCTTGATTTTTGCAGATTGTTAAATTAGAGCTATATTTATTGCCGTTCGCTGAGCGAACGGCCACCAACAAGGGATAACACCCTTTATAATATAAATTGTTTAACTAAGTCAGAGCCAGATGAGACATAAATTACTGTTTTGGGTTTCCTTTATTATACTTTCCATTACTCTTTCTGCACAAGACATAAAAATATCACACGGTCCTTACATCCAGGCTGTTGGCCTTACTGAGACTACTATTGTGTGGACTACCGATGCTGATGCTGTATCGTGGGTTGAAATAGCCCCGGCCGGCGATAACAGCTTTTACGGAAGTGAACACCCCAGGTATTATGAAACAAAAAACGGCAACAGGGTGATTGGGAAACTTCATAAAATAAGGGTTGCCGGACTGAACCCAGCCACTGAATACCGTTACAGAATTTTTTCAAAAGCAGTCATTGAATATGCAGGCCACAGAGTGCTGTATGGCAATATTGCATCATCCAATGTTTACAGGCAAAAAGCATTGAGATTTAAAACACTTGATGACAACAAAGAGACACTCTCATTCCTGATATTAAATGACATCCATGGCAGAAATAACGACCTCACTGCACTGTCCAAAGGTGTTGAGTTCGGAAAAACCGACCTTGTATTCTTTAATGGTGATATGGTATCTTCTATGAATAGTGAACAACAGTTTTTTGAAGGGTTTATGGATGAATCAGTAAAACTTTTTGCATCTGAAATACCTGTTTTCTTCAGCCGGGGAAACCACGAAACCAGAGGGCCTTTCAGCGTATACTTCCCTGATTATTTTCCGACATATACCGGTAAACTTTACTATTCTTTCAGGCAGGGACCGGTCTTTTTTGTTGTGCTGGACTGCGGAGAAGATAAACCGGATTCGGATATTGAATATTCGGGACTGGCACAGTTTGATGCATACCGCACTGAACAACAGGAATGGCTCAAAAAGGAAATTGAAACAGAAAATTTCAAAACAGCCCCCCATAAAGTGGTCGTAATCCATATTCCCCCGATCGGATCAGACTGGCACGGGCCGCTGGATATTAAAAGAAAGATTCTGCCCGTCCTGAAAAATAAAGGAATAACAGCTATGATCTGCGGCCATACCCATAACTATAAATATATTGAACCTGATAATGAGGAACTCGATTTTCCGGTGATCATAAATGCTCACAACACTTCTCTTGACGTGCAGGCAGACATGGAACAAATGATAATACTACGAAAAGATACTTCAGGTAAAGTGCTTAACAGAATTGAACTGGATTAATCTGTTAAACTATCTCCCTCTCTTTTTGTTATAGTTACAGTATGGAAAAATACTGTATACTAATTAGTTAATATGAAAAAAATTCATCCGCCGATTATAAATATCCGGATGAATTTTTT
>JAAYJR010000563.1 GCA_012522835.1 Bacteroidales bacterium | reverse complement strand
GAAATTTATTGTTACCGCAAAAAATTCAAAAACCCTTATTCCGTGTGGGATCCCCTATATTTTTGGTTCAGTTGGCAGTTCAGATAATGATATATTGCCTGTTGATAAAATGTTTGGGGCAGGCAATGTTGAATTAATAATTGATGAAGCTGAATCCATACAACTGGATGAGAAAACAGTAAAGTATAAATCTGGTAATATGATTTCATACTAGAAGCTGGTTATAGGTACCGGTTCTACTCCCCTTAATGCAAAGTGGCTTAAGGGATTTGACAAAGAAAATGTTTTTATGGTCCCTAAAGATAAAACCTATCTTGATCAGATGCAAGAAAGGCTTAAAGCTATAAGTAAAGTAGTAGTTATAGGTGCCGGATTTATTGGTGTTGAAATTTCTGATGAACTGAAAAAAGCTGGTAAAGAGGTCACCCTGATCGAAAAACTTCCCCATATTTTGGGACTTGCTTTTGATGAGGACATATCAGGTAAAGTTGAGATATTGTTGAAAGAGAGAGGGGTTGAAGTAATGACATCTGCATCAGTTACAGAAATAACCGGTAACAGCACTGCAGACGGGGTTAAACTGGAGAACGGTGAAATCATAAAAGCTGATGCTGTAGTACTTTCAATGGGATATAAGCCCAATACTGTCCTGGCAGAGAAAGCAGGATTAGCTGTAAGTAAAAAAGGCTTTATTAAGGTCGATGACTATATGCGTACTGAAAATCCCGATATTTTTGCTGTGGGTGACTGTGCGGAAAAACGTGATTTTATAACCAGAAAACCCACACCTGTAATGCTTGCATCGACAGCTTGCGCTGAAGCCCGGATTGCAGGGATGAACCTCTATAAATTATCAGCAATAAAAACTTTTATCGGAACAATATCAATTTTTTCTACTGCTGTTGGTAATACAGGTTTTGGTGTGGCAGGAATTACTGAAAACCAGGCAAAAACTGAGAATTTTGATTTTGTGACAGGTAGTTTTGAAGGTATCGACCGGCACCCGGGAACGTTGAAAGATACTCACAAGCAATACGTTAAATTATTGGTAGGCAAAGAGAATGGTGTTATATTGGGAGGGGCGGTATACGGCGGATTGTCAACCGGCGAGCTGACAAATACCCTGGGATTCATAGTTCAGAATAAGATGACTCTCAATTCACTGCTTACTGCCCAGATTGGAACTCATCCTCTGCTGACTGCTTCTCCTGCGGGGTATCCACTGGTGAAGGCAGCTGAGAATGCTGCATCTAAAATAATGTTTAAATAGAAAAAAATTGAATAAGATGAAACCGGTAACTCGTCAAAAGGTAAATATAACAATTGATATAATCATGTTTCTGGTGATGGTCGCATTGGCTGTTATCGGTTTCATTATTCGCTATGTTCTTATCCCTGGTTCTGAGCGATGGGAAAAATACGGGAGAAATGTTGATCTTACTTGTTGGGGACTGGATCGTCATGAATGGGGTTTTATCCATTTAATTCTCGGAATATTTATTGTTATTTTACTGGTATTACATATTATATTCCACTGGGCAATGATTGTCTGTTATCTAAAACGGTTATTGCCAAAAACTGTCTGGAGGTATACGGTTGTTGGCGGAATGATCGTGTTGAGCTGTATTTTTATAGCAGCCCCTTTTTATTTATCACCCGAGGCAGGTGCCCCGATACGGGGACAGGGAGAAGGTTACTGGCCGGTTAATTCAGGGTATGCAGTACCCACGGGTACTGCTAACCCGGGAAAAGATTATCCCTCTGAACAAGCTGAAACTGTAATGCCCGTACAGGAGGCTCCTGTTAATGCAACGGAAGAAAAGGAACCTCACGAAAAAGAAGCCAGGGTGTTTGATATAAAGGGTTTTGATACAATCGGGGAACTCGCAGTGCTTCATGGCATTTCTGCTGATGACCTTAAGAAAGG
>JAAYJR010000434.1 GCA_012522835.1 Bacteroidales bacterium | reverse complement strand
GCACCTTTTTTTAGGCAAATTGTATTTGAAATATTAAGTTTTATTTTTTTTTGAATATACCTTTGATTGACTGCCAGATATTTTTTTTATCCTCTTTTTTACCGGGGTGTCTTATCTCTTCCAGTTTTTTATCCCTTCTGTTTCCGGTGAAGAGACGGTCAAGCACATCATCTATTTTCTCAATCTCAAGCATTTCGCGATATGCAGGTATATCCAGTCCGGCTATAAGTTCAGGATCCATTTCCGGGAAGTGGTGATTTTGTAAATTTTTGTAACGCGGGTCACTATATAATTTATGAAAGAATTTCCCGACTACGGGCAGTGCTGTATATGCTCCCTGACCATAAGTAATTGACCTGAAGTGAATCCCCGGGTCTTCTGCCCCTACCCAGCAACCCGTTACAAGTGATGGCGTCATCCCGACGAACCAGCCGTCAGACTGGTTTTGAGTAGTACCTGTTTTTCCGGCAAAATCGCCCGGGATCTTATAGACAGTACGTATTTTTGTCCCGGTGCCCTCATTAATTGCCTTTTCGAGCATATGGACAATTATTCTGCAGTTGACATTATTGACAAATGCCGGACTGGAACCGGGGGGTTCAAATTCCTCAAGCAACTCTCCTTCGTTGTTATGTATTGAAATTAAATAGTAGGGATCTATTTTTTTACCCCCGTTGATGAAAACTGAATAAGAGGCCAGCAGATCTCTAAGGTTCAGTGAGGTTACTCCCAGTGCCAAAGAGGGTACCGGTGGAAGCTCCCCTTCTATTCCTATGTTCCTTGCTGTTGAGATTACGTTTTCGACACCGGTTTGCATTAATATTTCAACAGCAACAGTATTTATTGATTTTGAAAGAGCACCTTCCATTGAAAAAAATCCTTCATAGATCCCGTCTGAATTGGAAGGCGACCAATCATTGAAATTTTTATAAGTTTTTTTTTCGTTAGGATAATATTCAAAGGGGCTTAATCCATTCTCCAGGGCTGCCAGGTATACGAACGGTTTAAAAGTAGATCCTGTCTGCCGTTCGGAAAGCACATGGTCATATTTGAAAAACCTGAAGTCGGTGCCTCCAACCCACGCCTTTACTGCTCCCGAAAAGGGGTTTAACGCCAGAAATCCTGTATTTAAAAGCCTCAGGTAGTGTTTTACCGAATCCAGCGGAGTTGCCTCAACCTCTTTCATGCCTTCCCAGGTAAAGAGATGCATTTTTGTTTTCTGGCTGAATGCCTTTTCAATCTGTGCTTCAGATATTCCTTGTGCAGACATTTTTAGATACCTGTCGGTACGCTGAACTGCCCTTTCAAGAATTTCACTGTTGCCTCTCCATGGATCTGCATTTGCCCAGTGGTTATCGAATACTTTTTGAAGATTAGTCATATGTTCATTAACTGACTGCCTTGCATAAAACTGAAAATCAGAATTTATGGTGGTTTTTATCTGGAGTCCGTCGGTAAACAGGTTCCATTGTTCACCATTTTCCTTCATATTTTCAGCGCACCATTCAATTAATTCAGGTTTCATCATTTCCAGAAAATATGGCGCCGGGCCTTCGTTATATGATATGCGCCGGTACTTTATCTCCATGGGTCTGGCTTTTATCTCTTCAGCTTCTTCTTCAGACAGGTAACCATATGATGCCATTTGGCTTATTACAACGTTTCTTCTCTCCTGAGACCGGAGAGGGTGAGTCCTTGGATTATAAACATTGTTGGCTTTAAGCATCCCTACCAGAACAGCAGCCTCTTCTACTGTCAGCTCTTTTGGTGATTTGCTGAAAAACCTTTCCGCTGCAATTTCCACTCCAAAAATATTTTCTGCAAAAGGCACCGTGTTGAGATAAAGTGTCAGGATCTCTTCCTTGGAATAAATTCTTTCAAGCCTGTAGGCAATAATTGATTCCCTCAGTTTATTGACCGGCAAAGAAAGAATACCTATATCATTCCTGGGGAACAGGTTTTTTGCTATCTGCTGACTGAGTGTGCTTCCGCCGCCGGCACTTCTGTCGCGAAATATTATTGTTTTTACCAGTACCCTTAAGAGGGCAATTTCATCTATGCCCCTATGCTCATAGAACCTTGCATCTTCAGTGGCTATAAGGGCATTAATTACATTTGGGGAGATATCATTAAAAGAAACATTACTGCGGTTCTCAACGTAATACCTGCCCAGTAATTTACCGTCTTCTGAATATACCTCAGAGGCCTGAGGATTATTTATTTTCAGTAATTGGGCAGTGGTCGGGACATGCCCGGTAAATCCGAGAAATACAGTAACGAACAGCAGTGTCGTAAGGATAATCACTGTTAGAAAAACTATAAAAAGATAGTTAAGCAGTCTCCTTTTAAATGAATTCTGCTTTTTTTTTCTGTTTGTCCGGTGCAGTTTTTTATTCAGATTATTTTTTTTCCGGTATGTCGATGATGTTTTTTTTGTCATCACTATAAAAACTCCAGGTTCTTTTTTATGCCATCATATCCTCTTCTTTGAACAGCTGACCTTTTAAAGAGTTCATTAAACTGAGCCTCACTGAGATTCAGCCACTCTTTACGGGTCATCATTAGCAGTCTTGGATCCGGATTAAAATCCGGTTCATTGTGCGGTTCATTCATGCGGTTCCAGGGGCATACATCCTGGCATATATCGCATCCAAATAAACGGTTTGCCAACTTACCCCTATATGTTTCTTCCGGACCGTTCTTTCGTTCGATTGTTTGGTAAGATATACATTTTCTGGCATCCACGACCCTGTCTGCAATTATAGCTTTGGTTGGGCATGCATCGATACAACGTGTACAGGAACCACAATGATCTTCAATTTGTTCTGTCTTATCATATGGCAGTTCAACATCCACCAGGAGTTCCCCAATAAAGAAAAAACTCCCGTAATGTGTTGAAATGAGGTTGCTGTTTTTGCCTACCCAGCCCAGTCCTGCCCTTCGCGCCCATGCTCTTTCCAGTATCGGGGCTGAATCTGTAAAAGACCTTCCCTTGCAGAGATGGATCTCATTTTGAATATAAGAAAGCAGTTTTTTTAATTTTTTTTTAATCACAAAGTGATAATCAGTGCCAAAAGTATACTTTGATACTACAGGAGCATCAGGCATTTTCTGAAAATCTTTTGTAAAGTAGTTCTGAGTAACCAGAATAAGAGATTTTACATTTTCAAAAAAAAGGCGGGGATCAAGCCGTTTATCATTATTCCGCGCCATATATGTCATTTCTCCATACAGCCCTTTTTTCAACCAGTTATTCAGATGGTTTTTTTCCTCTTCCAGAAACATTGCCGGCAGGATCACGCATTCTGAAAATCCAAGAGATTTGGCCTCTTTTTTTATCAGTTCAGATATTTTATCGGGTTGTTTCAT
>JAAYJR010000215.1 GCA_012522835.1 Bacteroidales bacterium | reverse complement strand
CCCGGTAATCCGACAAATGCTATATCGCCCATTCCTATTACCATTACCTCCAGGCTGTCGACAATATGCTGATTTTCACGCATCTCTATCCAACGCAGAGCATAAGTGGCATCAGGAATTCCATCCTGTTGCAAAGGTGGCATTCCTTCTTTTTCAACTTTTTTCTTAATCTTTTCTGCCCAGGCAAGTTGCTCATCACTAATTGACATTCTTTTTACCGGCACCATCTCTTTAGAAACTTTGACTGCGCCGGCCGTGACAGACGACTCATCCTTCATGGCCGAGAGGGCATCGAGTCCAAGCAGGTAGCCATGGCGCTGACACTCCAGGTAAGTACTTATAAAACCAACTTTATAATTAACCTGTGTAACGTTTCCGCAACATCCGTTGGCAAACATCGGAATAAAGTCATTGCCCTTCACCTTTTTTAGAGCTTCAGCTATGTACCCCGGATAATCAGCAGAGTAGAGCCAGTTGCTGCCGGTAAGGTTAGTAGCATGACAGCCAAAGTTAACTATCCCACCCACTGTTTTGCCATCCTGCTCAAATGTGAGGGTAATCATCTCCGGATCTTTTGTCCCCAGCACCTCAACAACCTTCTCTGGATCGAGGTTTTCCCACACCATACGTGTTTTACCGTCGCTGTATTTGAGCCGTCTGACATAAGATCCTTCATGTTCTTCTGTCCGCCCGGCAGAGATAACCGTAGGCTTCATATTTTCATGAGCCCTGATAACTGCACTGGCAGCTTTTTTCAGGTAATCCGCTGCTTCAGGTGCATTCAGGTCAGACTTCGGTCCACTGTGGGTGTGCGTAGCATGTATCATTACATTCCCCGGTTCTATATCAATCTGAGAGGAGATATATTCCCTCATCATTTCGACTGACTCTTTTCCAATGTAACATATATCTACCGAAAGGATTGCAGCTTTTTCCCCATTGCTGCTGCCGGCCACAACAGCCCTGGCATAAAGTGAATCATGAATGCCGCGTGATGCATAGTCATCACCCCGGTAATTACCCACCAGGTCAAGGCCTGTTGAAGGTGTATAGTTGACCTCCGCTATTCCTATAAGAACGTTATTATCTTCCATTTGTTGATCTGTTTTTGAGCATGATAAAAGAAAGATTGAGAATATCAGTATGAATCCGTATTTTGAAGACAGATTCCCGATAAACGATTTTTTTTTAATTGCATTATGTAACATATTTATCTGAATTTAACTAATTTTAAACGTAAAACTATTTCAGCAAATATAAACAAGATTCCAATTATAAAACCAGTATAGTTGGAAAATCATAATAGAGTATGATTAAAATCTATGCGGGTTCCCCCGGTTAAAATCGTAACAGGTTATATTATACCTTTGAAAACATTTAGTTCTAATCATTTGAAAACGAAGCAGTTAAACAGGATCTCAAATTAATAATTTGTTTATTCAAATATAAAATTTTAAGAATATGAAAAAGAGTTTATTTAGTCTTGCAGCCTCCATTCTGATGTGTTTCACCTTCTATCAGTGCTCAACAGAGCATTTCGACATGGT
>JAAYJR010000117.1 GCA_012522835.1 Bacteroidales bacterium | reverse complement strand
GGGATTGCACATAATTAAATCATTGTGTGAATGTCTGGATTTTAAGGAGAAAGGGAAATGTGTTAGTATAAAAATTGGAATTAAGTGAACTATATAAATTTTTTCTTTGAGGAAACAGAGGTTTTTGATTTTCCGGAAGAGACTATAAAAGGTCAAATTTCAAAGATCATAGATGATGGATCTGATTCTATAGGCGAAATAGGTGTTATTTTTTGTAGAGATGAATATTTGCTTGAGTTAAATAAAAAGTATCTTAATCATGACTATTACACTGACATAATCACCTTTAATTATAGTGAGGGGAATTTTATTGCTGGTGATCTTTATATTAGTGTTGACAGAGTTAAGGAAAATTCTGAAAAGTATAAAGTTCCATTTATTTATGAATTGGCCAGGGTAATATTTCATGGAATCCTGCATCTTATCGGATATAATGACAGTAATACGGAAGATAAAGTTATAATGAGACAAAAGGAGGATCATTACCTGAAATGTGCTGAATTATTGAGGTTGAAATGATGAAATTAGAATATGATATTATAGTTGTAGGCGGAGGTCATGCAGGTTGTGAAGCTGCGGCTGCTGCAGCTAATTTAGGGTCAAAGACATTACTGATAACCATGGATATGAGTAAATATGCTCAAATGTCCTGTAATCCAGCTATGGGAGGAATTGCAAAAGGACAAATTGTGCGGGAGATAGATGCCCTTGGAGGTCTTTCAGGTATTATTTCAGACAGGAGTACAATTCAATTCAGGATGTTAAACCTTTCTAAAGGTCCGGCAATGTGGAGTCCCAGGTCACAGAATGACAGAATGATTTTTAGCAAATTATGGAGAGAGTCACTCGAGGACATTGATAATCTTGATTTATGGCAGGATGTTGTTGAGGAATTGATAATCAATGAAAACAGGGTAGCAGGGGTAAAAACAAAAATTGGGGTTACTTTTCATTCAAATGTTGTTATCTTAACAAATGGCACTTTTTTAAACGGACTTATACATATTGGTTCATCAAAAATGGCTGGAGGTAGGATTGGAGAACTATCTTCAGATGGTTTAACAGGGCAGTTAAGTATGGCCGGATTCAAAAGTGGAAGGTTAAAAACCGGTACTCCCTTGAGAATTGACGGCCGAACTGTAGATTTTTCAAATTTAATCGAGCAGCCTGACGAAGAAAGTGATTATAAGTTTTCCTTTTTGCCTGATACGGAATCAAAATTAAAACGTAGATCTTGCTGGATTACTTATACAAACACTTTGGTTCATAATGAACTTAGAAAAGGCTTCGATATTGCTCCTATGTTTGATGGTACAATTCAAAGTATTGGTCCCAGATACTGTCCAAGTATTGAATCTAAGTTGATTACCTTCTTTGAGAAAGAGAGGCACCAGCTTTTTTTAGAGCCGGAAGGGGAAAATACTGTAGAATATTATCTTAATGGATTTTCTTCGTCATTGCCCTGGAATATTCAGTATAATGCTCTTCATAAAATTCCGGGACTGGAAAATGCTAAAATTTTCCGTCCGGGTTATGCTATTGAATATGATTATTTTGAACCAGATCAGTTATATCATACTTTAGAGACGCGAGTGGTTAAAAACCTCTTTTTTGCTGGGCAGATAAATGGTACTACCGGATATGAAGAAGCGGCAGCTCAAGGATTAATTGCCGGAATTAACGGCCATATTAAATGTCATTCCAAAAATCATGAAGGTTTTACATTGAAAAGAGATGAAGCTTATATTGGGGTTCTTATAGATGACTTAGTGACAAAAGGCATTGATGAGCCATACAGAATGTTTACCAGCAGGGCAGAGTTCAGGATATTATTGAGGCAGGATAATGCTGATTTTCGGTTGACTGATAAAGGATATGAATTAGGACTTGCTTCTGCGGGAAGAAAACAGTTATTAGATAGTAAAAGAGAACTGATTTCTGAAATTATGAATTTTACAAATAACTTTAGTGTTAAACCACAATATGTAGATAAATTATTTACAGAAAAGGATACCTCTTTATTAAAACAGGGGGTAAAACTAAAGGATATTATTTTACGGCCGCAAATTTCAATTTTTGATCTTATTGGTACAATCAGACCTTTTAATAAATTTTTACATGACTTGAAGTGTATTAACAATAAAGAGGTACTGGAGAGTGTTGAAATTGCAATTAAATATAATGGATATATTAACCGAGAGAAAGCGCTGGCTGAAAAACTTGATAAGTTTGAAGATATTAATATTGATGGTAAATTTAACTATTTGGAGTTAAAATCTTTATCTACCGAGGCAAGACAAAAACTTAATAAATTGAAT
The DNA here is from genome assembly GCA_012522835.1 of Bacteroidales bacterium. Lineage (GTDB taxonomy): Bacteria > Bacteroidota > Bacteroidia > Bacteroidales > Prolixibacteraceae > JAAYJR01. The sequence goes on along the minus strand of JAAYJR010000117.1, from coordinate 5,717 downwards.
CCTAAAACAATAGGGCAGGCAAAACGTATTTCAGGTGTTTCACCTGCGGATATCAATGTGTTGCTTATTTTGTTAAATAGATAATGTTTCACGTGGAACAAAACTAAATCATATGATTTTAAAAGATCTGATCAGGGAGATTCCTGATTTTCCTGTAAAAGGAATAAGTTTTAAAGATATTACGACTCTATTAAAAGACAACCTTGCTATTCATAGTGTAATAGAGGAATTAAAAAATAATTTTGCAGACAAAGGCATAACAAAAGTTGTAGGCATTGAAGCCCGTGGATTTATTATAGGAGGAGCCCTGGCTAACGAGCTGAATGCCGGATTTGTTCCTGTCAGAAAAAAAGGAAAATTGCCGGGAAAAACAATTTCTGAATCATATGATTTAGAGTATGGCACCGATAGTATTGAAATGCACCAAGATGGTTTATCTAAAGGTGATATCGTTCTGATTCACGACGATCTGCTTGCTACCGGAGGAACGGCACATGCTGTTTTACGAATGTTAAATAAGGCAGGTATTTCAAAAATTTATTTTTGTTTCATTTGTGATTTAGAATTTATTCAGTCTGCAGATAAAGATATCATTTATGATTATAATCCATATATATTAGTTAAATACTCTGACTAGTTGAGAAAAATTGATGACAAAAAAAAGCAGTTAAAGGAGACTATATCCTTACTACCTGAAAAACCTGGTATATATCAGTTTTATAATTCGGATAATACTATTATTTACATAGGAAAGGCCAAAAACCTAAAAAGAAGGGTTTCTTCTTATTTCAGAAATAGGCATGACAATAAAAAAACTGCTATGTTGGTAAGAAGTATTGCTGAAATAAGATATATGGTAGTTGAAACAGAACAGGATGCTTTATTATTGGAAAATAATCTGGTAAAAAAATATAAACCCAGATATAATATAAGATTGAAAGATGATAAAAGCTATCCATGGATTCGAATTGTTAATGAACCAATTCCAAGAGTTATCAAAACCAGGGATCTTGTAAAAGACGGATCAAAATATTTCGGACCATATACAAATGTTTATATGGTTAATACATTATTAGATCTGTTTAAATCGGGATATAAAATTAGAACATGCAATTACAGACTTACAAAAAAAAATATTGATTCAGGAAAATTCAGGGTATGTCTTGAGTATCATATTGGCAACTGTAGGGGGCCTTGTGAAGGATTGATTAAAGAGGAAAATTATCTAAAAGGAATTGAGGAAATTTCACATATACTAAAAGGTAATATTTCCGGTGTGATGAGACACCTTAAGTCTATTATGGATGAAAAGGCGCAAAAATTAGATTATGAAGAAGCTCAAAAAATTAAAGAAAAATATGATTCATTAAAACGTTATCAAAGTAAATCAACTGTGGTATCTCCTGAAATCACTGATATTGATGTTTTTTCTATTGAGAATGGTGATAAATCTGCTTTTATCAATTATTTGAAAATAATTGACGGGGCTGTTATACAAACCTACACCCTGGAAATTACAAAAGTTATTGATGAACCAATAGAAGAACTTTTAATGACTGGAATTATAGAGATTAAGCAGAAAATTCACAACAATGCCAAAGAGGTATTGGTACCATTCAGGATTGGTAATATTTATAAGGATATTAAATTTATTGTGCCAAAGATAGGGGAGAAGAAGAAACTTTTGGAATTATCTTTAAGAAATGCCAAATATTTCAGGCTTGACAAAGAGAAACAAGTGGCTCAAAAACAAGCCAGATCAACAGTTGATAATCTTTTATCCACTATCATGAAGGATCTTAACCTTCCGGTAAAGCCAGTGATGATAGAATGTTTTGATAATAGTAATTTTCAGGGAGCAGAACCGGTTGCTGCATGTGTGGTCTTTAAGAACGGTAAGCCATTAAAAAGGGAATACAGACATTATAATGTAAAGTCAGTGAAAGGACCTGACGATTTTGCTTCAATGGAGGAGATTGTATACCGCAGGTATAGCAGGTTGATAAATGAAAATAAGGCATTGCCTCAATTAGTTGTAATCGATGGTGGAAAAGGCCAGTTGTCTTCTGCTGTGAGGGCTTTGGAACAGCTCGGGCTGAGAGGTAAAATTTCAATTATCAGTATTGCAAAACGTTTAGAGGAGATTTATTTTCCTGATGATCCTGTTCCTGTTTATATAAATAAAAATTCTGAGACATTAAGAGTTATTCAGCAATTAAGAGACGAAGCGCACAGGTTTGGTATCACATTTCATCGCAAAAAATTGTCTAAAGTGTTGATAGATACAGAGTTGTCTCACATTAAAGGAATTGGGGAAAAGACAATAAAAAAATTGCTGGTTGAATTAAAATCTGTAAGTAATATTAAAAAAGCTGAATTAAATTCATTAATTGAGATAGTAGGAAATTCAAAAGCTCAAATAATTTTTAAATATTTTCGGGCAAAATAGAATTTTAATGCGGTTTCCGGTATTTTTCGTCATCCTCCAGCATTCCTAAATAGCTAATATATCTGCTTTCTGCAATTTCTCCATTTTCAACTGCATTTTTCACCGCACAACCCGGCTCGTGGGTATGGGAACAGTTATTATATTTGCACTTTTTTGAGATTTCAAAAATTTCGGTAAAATAGTGAGATATTTCCCATGTTTCCATATCCAACATTCCAAAACCTTTGATTCCTGGAGTATCAATGATATATCCCCCAAAAGATAATTCATACATTTCTGAAAATGCAGTAGTATGTTTACCTGTTTTATGCATGTTGGAGATTTCTGCTGTTTTTAAGTCCAACCCGGGTTGAATTATATTAATTAGGGTGGACTTGCCGACTCCACTATGTCCGTTAATAACATTGGTTTTATCTTTCAGATCTGAAATTAATTGTTCTATACCTTCTTTTAATTTTGCTGATGTCCTGATACATTTATATCCTATATTTGAATAGATATTTATTAAAGAGTTCATTTTATTTGTCTGTGTTTCATCATAACAGTCAGTTTTATTGAAAACCATTAGCACAGGAATACGATAGGCTAAAGCTGATGCCAGGTATCGATCGATAAAAATTGTTGTAGTAACGGGGTAGGAGATGGTAATTATCAATACAGCCTGATCAATATTTGCGGCTATTACATGAGATTGTTTCGATAAATTGATAGACCGGCGAACTATGTAGTTTTTACGGTCAAATACAGATGTTATCCAACCAATTTTTTTATCTCCAACAGTGCTCTCAATAATATAATTTACATGATCACCAACAGCTATTGGATTTGTGCTCTTGATTCCCTTAATACGGAAATTGCCTTTAATTTTACAAGTAATGATTTCACCAGTGGTATTTTTTACCTCAAACCAGCTCCCGGTCGATTTTGTCACTAATCCTTTATTCATATCAAGATTTAAATCTCAAAAATATTTTATTTATCAGGATTTTTTACAAACCAGCGACATGTTTCACGTGGAACATGTCGCTTAATCTATTTATTCCCAGTCCATTATGATTTTTCCACAATTGCCCTCTTCCATTATGGAGAATGCTTTATCAAATTCATCAGCTGGTAAACGGTGAGTTATCACCGGAGATATATTTAATCCCGAGGTTAACATCATTTCCATATGATACCAGGTTTCATACATTTCTCGCCCATAGATGCCCTTAAGCGTTAATCCTTTGAATATGACCTTATTCCAGTCAATCTTAGTATTTTCAGGCAATATACCAAGCAGGCTAATTTTACCTCCATTATACATATGATTGACCATTTCGTTAAAAGCTACCGGTGATCCTGAACATTCTAACCCTATATCAAAACCTGACAACATACCATGCCGTGCCATTGCCTCTCTTATACTCTCCTTTTGAGGATCAATTACACGAGTCGCTCCCATTTTTTCTGCAATAGTACGACGATATTCACTTAATTCGGTACCAATTACATTTCTAGCACCTGCAAACCGGCAAATTGCAGCAGCCATCGAACCAATAGGTCCGCCTATTCCCGTTATTAAAACATCTTCTCCCAGCAATGGGAACGATAAAGCCGTATGCGTTGCATTGCCAAGGGGATCCATAATTGACATTATTTCATCCGGAATGGTTGTATCAACATGTAAAACATTTTTATCGGGCACTGATATATATTCAGCAAATCCCCCGTCCCGATGTACCCCAATTCCAATAGTGTGGTCACAAATATGTTGCCGTCCCCTGCGGCAATTTCTGCAAAATCCACAGGAAATATGGCCTTCAACAGTAACCCGTTCCCCAACTTTTACCCTGGTCACCTCCGAACCGACATCAACCACGGTTCCCATATACTCATGTCCTATTATTACGGGTGGTTTAATTGTTCGTTGTGCCCATTCATCCCATTTAAATATATGCAAATCAGTTCCACAAATGGCTGATTTTTTAATTTTTAACAGCACATCATTAGGGCGGACTTCAGGAATTGGTACATCCTCCATCCAAATACCCCTTTCAGCTTTTCGTTTTACCAGTGCTTTCAATTTTTTGTCTTTAAGTTAATTCCTTTATAAATTCTCATTAAGTACAAACTTTTGAGTTATGAACTTTACAGGATACCATGAGGCAATGAACCCCGTTATGAAAACAATACCCAGAACGAGAATAACATCAAAAAAAACAATTTTAACAGGATATGCCGAAATGACAAATGATCCTGCGCCGGGAAGAGTTATAAACTCAAATTTAATTTGAGCCCAGCACACCAACAGACCAAGTATTGAGCCGATTATAGCTCCGAATATAGATATGAACCATCCTTCAAACAGAAAAATTTTCCGGGTAAGATTTGAATTTGCTCCCATACTTTTCAAAATGAAAAGATCCTCCTTTTTATCAATTATCAACATCGAAAGACTGCTTAGCACATTAAATGATGCTATTATCAGGATAAAAACTAATATCAGGTATGCTGCCCATTTTTCTGATTTCATGGTTTTGTAAATCAGGTCATGTTGCTGATATTTATTTTTTACACTAAAGTTATCACCCAGAATATTTTGAATTTCTTTTTGAATCTTTTTTGAATTTGCTTCAGTAGAAAGGCCAATTTCAACTGATGAAACCAGGTTCTGACTTTCAAAAAGTTCTGATGCATATTTATATGGTACAATTATATATTTTGAATCAATCTCTTCCAAAACTGAAAAGACCCCCGAAGGATATATATAACTGTAATTAATAGATGAGGCAATATTGAAAGATGCCTGCCTGCCTTTTTTGGGAACATAAATACGGATAGGGTCAATAAATGTAAGTCCAATACCTAAATTGTATGCAACTCCTTGTCCAACAACAGCATAGTCTACACCTTTGTCCTGAAGTATAAATTTGCCATCTATAATTAATGTGTCAATATTGGTATATGCACCATAATTTGGCGGAACCCCTTTTATTATAGCTGGATATTGCTGATTGTTATATTTCAGCATTGCCACTTCTTCAATTACTTCAGCATAATGTACCACATCCGGCATTTTTTTTATTTTGTCTAAGTTATAATCAACTGGATCAAACATTTTGCCTTCGACAGGTGTAATTTTTATATCCGGATCGAAATTGCTGAAAAATGATTCGATAACTCCGGTGAATCCGTTAAAAACTGACAGCACAATAATCAGGGCCATTGTCGCAATTATTATCCCGCCAACAGAAATGGCAGAAATAAGATTTATAATGTTCTGTTT
>JAAYJR010000030.1 GCA_012522835.1 Bacteroidales bacterium | reverse complement strand
CGCAACGCCGGAACGGTTATTGGTAATAGAAACAACATTAAGTGATATGGTAAACGAATTAAGATAATTTAAACAGAAAAGGCATGAAGAATTATTGGTTTATTTTGGTTTTTGTTTTTGGTATAGCAATTATGAATGGCTGTATGAAAGAAGATGTTATCTATCCGAATGGTACTGAATTAGAGGTTGAATCCTTTGAAAATGTCAGTGTAAACGGACAGGTAAAGGTGATTTTCAACAATCAGTCGACAAACCTGAAATTTGGGCAAATTGCCAACTCAAACGATTTTAGGGTTAATGTTACTGCTCCCGGTGATTTGAAAGACCATGTTCAGATAAACAGTCAAGGTGGGTTACTTACCATTACTGCCGATGAAGATGTTGATATTTCCGACAGTGTTGAAGTTGAAATCTGGTCAGCGGAACTTGACGAAATCCGGCTTGAAAATGACCAGGTAGCAGAATTTTTTGGAAATTTCAATCAGGAAGAGTTAACGGTTGTTACCGAAGCACGAAGCAAGTTATCACTTTTTGGGGTTCAGGTAGACAAGCTTTACTGCAAAACAGAAGGTCAATCGGAATTTGTCTTAACCACAAGTGCTGAAATTTTTGAGGGAACACAAAGTTACGAAGAACCCAGGGGCATTCAAATTGATGAATTCACCCTTCTTGTGGACAGTTCTTTTGTTGTGGTTGGAGACAGTATCAAACTGGAAGATGAAATGTGGATTGTTTACGGTGACGAAATTTTTGAAACCTTTGAAATGGCCTATTGTGATTTTAAAACCGAAGGAGAGACATTTATTGATGCACAGGACGCAACAGCTCAAAGCGTGAACATTAATCTTGAGGGTCAGTCCGAAGCAATGGTCTGGGCAACAAAGATGATTACGGGAAAAGGCGAAGGTTCATCAATCCTTTATTTTAGGAATGTTGAAGGAGTTGATTTAGGTGGATTTATTACTGAGGGCAGTGCAGAAATTCTTCCCTTTGAATGACAGTTAGAATTTGCAATCCTTTTTATTCATTCATTTGCTTTTAATTAAATATAAATCTGATGGATCAGGAGAAGTTGCAACCTGATTTGGGAAAGTTTGGTGTGAACTGCCATCCATTTATAAAAAGTATTCATATGATTTAGAGTAAAACCACAGATTTATAACTAAGCTCCGGTTTTAGTGCTCTTCTTTCAAACCAAAATACAGTTTAATTTTTTTTCTCCCGGATTTCAAACCGTCTGATTTTTCCACTAATGGTTTTAGGCAATTCATCAACAAATTCAATGATACGCGGATATTTACAGGGTGCAGTAACTTTTTTCACATGATTTTGAATTTCTTCGGCAAGTTCATCCGATGCACAATTCCCTTTTGCCAGTACTATAGTTGCTTTTACTATTTGCCCTCTTATTTCGTCAGGAACACCGGTTACGGCACATTCAACTACTGCCGGATGAGTCATCAATGCACTTTCCACTTCAAAAGGGCCAATGCGGTAACCTGAGCTTTTGATTACATCGTCAGCACGTCCGATGAACCAGTAGTATCCGTCTTCATCCCTCCAGGCTACATCTCCGGTGTAATACATTCCATCCTGCCATACCTGCCGGGTGAGTTCTTCGTCACGGGAGTATCCCTTAAATAAACCGGCAGGGATTATTTGGCCTGTTTTAATCGCAATTTGTCCCTGTTCTCCATCTTTGCAAAGTGTCCCATCAGGTTTCAGCAATACCACATCGTATTGGGGCGAAGGAATTCCCATTGAGCCCGGTTTGGGTTCCATCCACGGGAATGTTCCCAGTTGTACAGTGGTTTCAGTCTGGCCAAATGCCTCCATAAGTTTTATGCCGGTACGTTCGTAAAAGCTCTGGTACACATTCGGATTTAAAGCCTCACCTGCCGTGGTGCAATATTTTAACGCAGACAAATCGTAATTCGAACAATCTTCACGGATCAAAACCCTGAAAATTGTGGGCGGAGCACAAAACGAAGTAATCTTGTATTTCGACATTACTTCGAGCATATCGGTCGGTTTAAATTTCTGATGATCATAGACAAAAATGCTGCATCCGGCAAGCATTTGTCCGTACATTTTCCCCCAAACTGCTTTTGCCCATCCGGTATCAGCAATAGTCAGGTGACGACCATTTTCTTCAACATTATGCCAGAACGATGCCGTTACAATATGTGCCAGCGGGTAAGCATAATCAAGAGCTACCATTTTGGGATCTCCGGTGGTTCCTGATGTAAAATAGAGGAAAAGTAAATCGCTGTTTTTTGTGGGTATTTCCGGTTTTACAAATACCGATGCATTGCGGATTCCTTCCTGAAAATTATCAACATTTTAAGGGAAAAGGGGCCCGATAGAAATAACTTTTTCAACCGACGGACAGGCCGACAATGCTTTTTCGATATGTGTTAAAATAATTTCTTCTCCGACCGCAACAATGGCCTTAATGCCGGCAGCATTACACCTATAGATAATATCTTTTTCTGTTAAAAGATGAGTAGCCGGAATGGCAACCGCTCCTAATTTGTGTAAAGCCAGGCAGGCAAACCCAAATTCATATCTTCGTTTCAGAATCAACATTATTTTATCGCCATGTCCGATTCCAAGTGTTTGAAAATATGAAGCTGTTGCATCGGTTTTTTTCTTTAAGTCAGCATAGGTAAAATTAATGTGTTCTCTCTGATCATTGAACCAGACCAATGCTATTTTTTCAGGTTCATTAAGGGCATACTCATCGACTACATCGTATGCCTTTCAGGCGCTCGGCAATCTGTTTAATTTGTTCTTCCATTGTTGTAAAATTGCGGACAAAGTAATAAAATCAATTGAAATATTGAATGAATATTTTGTTCTGAACAAATATTGAAAAATTTGCAATAAAATTTTTTGTATTAAACGATTCCTATAGGCTCAATGCCATTACTCTCGTTTTATGATCAGAAGCCATAAAGCAGGTACAGGAAGGAATGATGACAAAAATAAAAACGGAAGAAGAACTCAACCAAATTCTTGAAAGTCTATGACCTATACCCTCTCTTTTACCGAAGAAGCAAAAAAAGATCTTTTCGGATTAAAGAAAAATGAACCTGCATCATTCCAAAAAGTAAAAAAACTTTTAAAAAAATTGCAGAAACATCCAACCTCAGGCACAGGAAAACCTAACCCGCTTGGTTACGGTTATAAAGGATTCTTCTCCCGAAGAATTACAAAAAAACACCGGCTTGTTTATTCCATCAATGATGAAAAAATTACGGTGTTGGTTATTGCTGTGGCCGGGCACTAAGATTATAAATTATTTTTTTTAAGTCCCGGAATTCGATCATCAAAACTAAAATAAAAAAAGCGTCAGATGAATTTTTTATATAACGCTCATACTTATATACCGGTGCTCCCTTGCTAGTTGAAAGTTGCAACCTGAGTCATATAAGCTTGTATAACTATTAAAAACGAGATTAAAAGCCCATAATTTTTAACTTGCCCGATCCGTTCATTAACAAAATGATTTGTATTCAGTAAGTGCTTGGTTCGATAAATAAATTACCCGTAACCTTTTATTTTAATGAGCGTTAAATATACTATGTTTAAAAACTCAAAATGGCTGAATCAACCTTTAACTTTAACAAACAAGAATTTACAGAAAAACTCATTCAAATAATTGAAGCCAATCTTACCAACGAGTTATTTGGCGTTACCCATCTGTCCCGTGAAATGAGAATGAGCCGTTCAAGTCTGCACCGAAAGGTAAAAAATGCTTCTGGTTTATCGGTCAGCCAGTTTATTTGCCAGGTCCGGTTAAAAAAAGCACAGGAACTACTAAAGAAAAACGCAACCACTATATCCGAAGTTGCATATGAATGTGGATTCCACAGCGTTACTTACTTCACTAAATGCTTTCGTGACTATTATGGTTTTTCGCCGGGAAAGGTAAAAATGCAAAAAGAAAAAACCGGAACAACTAATCTCTCCGCATCCCCGTCAAAACAAAAAAAATGGATGATAGCTTCGGTTCTGCTCTCTGCACTTCTGATTGTTTTATTCTTTACTCATGAGATGTTTAATTTTCATAGTTTTCCCGAAAATAAAAGGATGGAAAAAACCATTGCAGTGCTGCCTTTTAAAAACGACAGTCCCGATTCTACAAATGCCTATTTTATTAACGGACTGATGGAATCCATTCTGAATAACCTGTCAAACATTAAGGATTTAAGTGTCCGTTCACGCACGTCGGTTGAAAAATTCCGGACAACCAATAAATCGTTGATGGAAATTGCAAAGGAACTGGAAGTGAGTTACATCGTGGAGGGAAGCGGTCAGAAATACGGCGATGAAATTTTGCTGAACATTCAGTTGCTTGAAGCAAATACCGACAATCATCTGTTCTCGGAACAATACCGGAGAGAAATCAGGGATGTAAAAGACTTTATCGATTTGCAAAGCGAGATCGCATTGAACATTGTTTCAAGAATCGAAGCTGAAATAACACCGGAAGAAAAACAACTGATAGATAGTAATCCTACATTTAGCCTGACAGCCCTGGATTTTTTTCAGAGAGGAAGGGAAGAATACCTAAAATATAAAATGAACAATATGAATACCTCCGCACTTTTATCAGCAGAAAAAAACTACAGGGAAGCGCTGAGGTACGATACTTGTTATGCACAGGCGTATGCAGCGTTAGCAGATATACAAATCAGCAAAAAACGGGGGAGCGAATTATTTTTAGAAACGTTTCTTGATTCGGTTCTTTATTTTGCAGACAAAGCAATTGCTTACGATAAAAAAACTGCCGAAGCCTATGCTGTAAAAGGATTTTATTACTGGTACCGGGGAAACCGGGGAAAGGCTATGGAAGAATACGACAATGCACTTAGATTTAATCCGCATTTATGGCAGGCATACCGAGGGAAAGGAATCCTTTTCCTAGATAATGACCCCATACAGAGTGTTGAATATCTTCAAAAAGCTGCAAGTCTTGTATCCGGTTCAGATTTGAAAATAATTTTAGGAGAGATGATAATAGCCTATTTATGGGCCGGATTCACCGAAATCGCCAAAAAATACAATGATGAAGCACTTCGTTTGTTTGAAGATTCCGTAATGTATTTTATAAACCTGGGGGCCATTGAAAGTCAGCAGGGTAATGCAAAAATGGCTGTTAAATATTATAAAAAAGGTTATATCTCTGACCCGGACTTTACAAATTTTCTTTGGTTTTATCATGACATCAACCGGCAGTTAGGTTTTAATTATTTGTTTGCCGGTAATTATGAAGAATCATTGAACTATTTCAGAAAATGGATTTCCATTTTGGAAGAATCAGGAGAAATCAGTTACAACGGTATGCAGCGGGTGGCTTATGCATTCTGGAAAAACGGATTTACAGATGAAGCTGATTACTATTTCGATTTGCAGATGGAACATAGTAATAACCTTATAAAATCGGATCATCCATGGTCACAGAATTTATTTGCCTATTACGACAGGGCAGGCATTAATGCTTTTCGGGGAAATAAAGAAGCAGCCTACAAAGATTTAAGGATATTCAATCAAATCACTCAGGTTCCTTTATGGATGGTATCGCTGATAAAAACCGATCCCCTTTTTGAAAATTTGAAGGAAGAACAAGATTTTCAACATATAGTTAAAGATATTGAATCAAAATACCGAAAAGAACACAACCGTATGGCGGAACAGCTTCGTGAAATGGGGTATAATTGAAAATATTAAATATTTAAGCAGGTCTGCAACAAAGCTTAAGACGGTGAAACATAAGTTAAAGAATTGACACATAATTTAAAGCTTTTGCTACATAGTTTGTTGGTATAGTAGCACTTCATTTCTGAACTTAACCTTTATTTTTTAACTAATATTCAGGAGGAATAAAAATGAAACGAGGATGGCGATTCTTGACACAAACGAACAAGATTAAAATTATGCGAGTTCCATCTCATACCTTAGAAAACGAATAATTTTAATGAGATGAAAAACATAAAGGTTTTATTTATAAGTGGTTCACTGGGACTAGGCCATGTAACACGCGATTTGGCCATTGCGAGGGAGCTTCGAAAAAAATTTCCCAAAATGGAGATCAAATGGCTGGCTGCCCATCCGGCAAGTTTAATGCTCAAAAATGCAGGGGAAGTAGTATTACCCGAGACTTCCGGCTTATCAAATGAAAATGGATTTGCTGAGCAGAGTAGTAAAGGACAAAGTCTGAGCCTGTTAACCTACCTGATGAAAGCAAAAAATGCATGGAATCAAAACGTGAAAGTTTTTACTGACCTCATACGTTCGCAACATTTCGATCTCGTTATTGGGGATGAAACCTATGAAATTGTTCTTGCTTTACGTGAGCAACCTCAATTAAAAAAATTCGCTTTTGTAATGATTTATGATTTTGTAGGCCTTTCATCCATGTCGGTAAACCCACTGGAGCAACTCGGAACTTACATGTGGAATCTGAAATGGACGTACGATTACCGGAAAAAAAAATCACCCCCCTATGATTTGGGATTATTTGTGGGAGAGTTGAAAGATGTTCCCGATAAATCGTTTGGTTTTATGCAACCGAACCGCCGTAAATTTTCCCAGGCAATGTACAAGTTCATTGGTTATATATTACAATTTGATCCAACTGAACTACCGGACAAAAAAACATTACGCAAGAAACTTGGATATAACAATGAACCTTTGATTATTGCTTCAATTGGCGGCACCTCTATTGGAAAAGATTTACTGGAATTGTGCGGAAGGGCATTCACAATAGCCCGCGAAAAAATTCCAGAGTTACACATGGTACTGGTTTCCGGGCCACGCATAAAAGCTGATTTTTTGAATGTTCCGGATGATGTTGAAGTCCTGCCATTCGTTCCCAATCTTTATGAACATTTTGCAGCCTGCGACCTGGCCATTATTCAGGGTGGAGCAACTTCGGCGGTGGAACTTACAGCATTAAAAAAACCCTTCATCTATTTCCCGCTGGAAAAACATTTTGAACAAGCAAATGTGGCCCGCATCTTAAATGAACGAAAAACAGGTGTTGAAATGAAGTACTCTAAAACAACACCTGAAAGTCTTGCTGAAAAAATAGTTGAGCTCACAGGCGCTGAAGTCAATTATCCTAAATTGCCGGTTACCGGAGCAAAAAAGGCAGCTGAGCTCATAGCACCCCTTTTAAAATCCTTCAGAAAAAAATCACCGGTCAGTTTCGAATCATCAAATGAATAATTGTATAAAAAAATAAAATATTACATCATGAAACGAATCTATATCATTTGGCTAATGTTCCCTGGGCTAATTAATAGTGGCATTCTTTTAAATGGACAGAAAAAAATTTTTTTTGACAATAAAATCCCGGATGAAACTTTCCATCATTCTGCAGCCATAGAAAATCACCGGCAGACACAGAAAAATATCAAAACGGAAGTCGGGGAAAACATGGAAGTGTCTATGCAGGCAGAAACCGGTTACCCGGCTCAGTTTCGGGGAACAAACTGTTGTGGAGTGGCTCCTGCAGGTGCCCATCCGCCTGTCAGCTTATTGCCGGATGAAAATATGGCCTGGAAAACAAAAGTTGGGGAAGGGGTATCGTCTCCTTGTTTATGGGAAAACAAAATATTCCTCACTGGATTTAATACAGACGAAAATGCCCTTTTAACCTACAGCATAAGCAGGGAATCAGGTGCTATTCTATGGGAAGAGGCTGTTTATCCGGATACTCTGGAAACAATTCATTCCGTTGGCAGTCATGCGGCAGCTACTCCCACAACCGATGGAAAACATGTTTATGTTTATTTTGGTTCGTACGGAGTTGTATGCTACGATTTCGAAGGAAACCTGGTTTGGGAAAAGAAATTACCTGTGCTCAAAACCAGATATGGTTCTTGCGCATCACCGGTTATTTTAAAAAACAAACTGATATTAAACCGTTTTGAAGTAGATAATCCGGTAATTTTAGCACTTGAGCCCTCAACAGGTGAAACAATCTGGAAAACAAATTTAAGTGTAATACCCGGTTTAACTGAAGCTTTGCAGCGGAGTCAATCAACACCAGTGTTATGGAATGATCAAATTATTCTGCATCGTTCACTGGCTTTATGCTCTGTAAATATCGACGATGGAAAAGAAAATTGGACAATTCCTCTGGTAAGTATGGGTACCAGCACCCCGGTTATTTTTGATGATGTGCTTTATGTAAATGGGTACTCAAATCTTGGAGAGGCAAGACTTTACGATAAACTCCCTGATTTTAAAAGCATGGTGACAAAATATGACGAAAATCAAGACAGTTTAATGCAATTTCAGGAAATACCTGAAGATCTTGCTTTTTTTAGAAGACCAGACCTTGATCTGCCCTTAAAATATGACACATCGTTTTCATGGAATCTAATGGCTCCACTTTATGACATTTCGCAGGATAAGGCTTTGAACGAACCGGAATGGAAAGGAATGGAGCAATTTTGGTCTAAATTTTACGAGGAGCATGGTGTTGTAGCTATTGACCTGAAAAAAGCTGGAAAGACAAATGAATCAGATTTTTTATGGAAAGAAAATGAATATATCGCAGAAGTTCCTTCGCTTCTCTGTACCGGCAGCCAGGTTTATATGATTTCAAACGGCGGATTGGTAACCTGTATGAACACTGAAACCGGAGAGGTTATTTATCGTGAAAAACTTGGCGCTCCCGGTGCTTATATCGCTTCCCCGCTGCTGGCAAACGGACATATTTATTTTGTTTCATACAATGGAAGAATTACGGTTGTTAAACAGGATGATAAACTAAATGTGGTTTCCCAGTGCAACCTGAAAGAGAAAGTAGCCGCCTCACCGGTAGCTTCGGAAAATCAATTGTTCGTACGCACAACAGAAACATTGTATGCATTCGAAAAATAATTTCATTGAGAACTTCACCCCATGAAGCAAATCAGTTCTGCCATCCTTTTTCAATTCCTTACTGGCCTGTTGCCTTTCTTTAAACCTGCGACCTTTGGGGAAGAATAATCAAATTTCCTCAACCAAATTTTATCTCTGAAAAAATTTTTCATCAAGCCGGGAAATTTCTACCAGCTAATGGGGGAAAATCCTCATTTGAAACTAAATGCAAGCATTTGCAACATAGGTTAATCTTTTTACAACATACGTGCTAAGTATTGCTTTAATTTTTGGTGTAACTTCTAATAATAATAATCCGCTAAAAGTTCATTCTATGAAAAAAATTAAAAAAACCTTTTTAATCATTTTTGTGCTGTTGATTTCTTGTTTCTTTTCAACGGCACAGAATGAAAAAATCCCCATTACCTCTTCGTCTGAGAAAGTCATGAAGGCCAAAGAATTAATGGAAGAACAAATGATTTCAGGAGATGAAATTCCGTTTACAGCTGAAGAAATTCATGAAAAATGCATCCGTTACCATGATCCAACAGGAGTGTGGGATACATATAAAGGTAAAATGCACCATGTTACGGTTTTAGGCCAAAATTATGTTGTTACCGAAACCATTGAATTTGACAAACCTAACGACTATTACTTAAGTACTGCATACCAGAATTTTGGAACCATAAAAAGAGGAATAAATAAGGGTCAACACTTTTTCAGCCTCGATAATGACACCATTGTTTCCCAACAAATTAAAGATAATTGGGGCCTCTCCAGGGAAGGAATTAGTTGGTTTAAAAATCAGCATTTAGGCCATTTTGGAATGCCCATGCTGCTAAAAACGTCGGGTATGACAGTCGCGAGAAAAACTGAAATTGTAAAATTCGACGGGAGAGATTGTTATGCATTAACATTCACAGGAATTCCGGAAAAGGTAATCGATCCAATATTCGAAAACACTTTAACTTTATATATCGATCCGGCATCGTTTTGCATGAGAGGTTATAACTGGATAATTAACGAAAACGCAAAGTTTACGGCAGTACTTTCAGGGGAAATAGCAGTTAACGGACTCAAAATTCCACATATTATATGTTTATACAATGCTAAGGGAGAACACGGTTCAAGCAGCATAAATACAGTAATTCCACCAAACGAATGAGTATTTTAAACCTTATTTTATGTTTACAACCTCAGTAGAATATTTTGCACCCGGCAATTCCAGCTTATTATCTTTAATCTTAGGATTAACAATCCTGTTATCATTAAACATGTATGCTCAACATTCATTTGAAGGTGATTACGATATCCCATATGGAGACAATCCTGAGACTGGAAAATATACTGTGGTAAATGGAACAAGATTATAATATGAGACATACGGAAATGGCAAGCCATTAATGTTAATACATGGTAATATGGGTGATATTAATAAAATGAGCCATCAGATAAGCTATTTCTCTAAACAATACTATGTGATTTTACCGGATTGCCGGGCAGAGGGAAATCTAAAATGAATACTGATTCATTGATTTACGATTTGATAACTGCTGATTTACCCAATGCTCAATTATGTATAATTCCGGGCGGAACACATTTTGCCCCTGTCAGACAATCAGACTTGTTTAATAAGACAGTAAACAAATTCTTAAATGAACCATTTACCAGACCTGATAGTAAATTTTAACTATACTTTGGTTTTATTGAACCAACCAATCTGTTGATGATTCGAATTTAACTTCCCCCAGTGCATTTAGTTTATTATAAACCGGAATCACATTATTTAACTTCGTATTAAATGCCTCAGATGATTTATTAAATTCCGGCCAATACTTATCACGCACCTGGATGGACTTCACGGTAAGAACACTGAAATTTTCTTTTAGGTCACCTCTTTCTCCCTCGAGGAAATAGAACATCATTTCTCCTTCAAATTCTTTGTTAATAGCGGGAAGCCATTCCTCTGTAAAAAAGCTTTTCCATTGATTGTAGGTTACATCCGGATTAAGTTTAACAGTTCCCACATGAAAGCCTATCACGTTACCTTTTTCGAGAGTTTGACTGTAGGATGAAATCAGGAAAAAAGTACAGGCAAAAGTTAATAATATCTTTTTCATTTTTTAATTGGTAAATGGTTTTTATTCAAAGTTAAGACAATCTATATGAACAGACCAGGTGGTTATGATTCAATTTTATGAATTTATGTTCCAAAGCGTGTACTTATGTTGCAATAGCTACGAGAAATTTTCAAAATACAGGAAGTTATTTGGCCTGTTACATTTTCTGATTCTCCTGATTTTTTTAATAGTCTGAATTAGTCCTTATTAAAATCCAGTGCATACTTTATCGCACTTTCAAACCCCATGGCAAGACCTTCGTCCTCGTATTGTTTTGCCAGTTCTTCACCAACTGTTTTCCTGGCTCCATCAATGTAGATATCCATAAACTCATCCCATAATGGCCAAATGCCATATATTTCCACTCCTATGGATTTAAACATTTCAATTGCAACTGCATTTAACCGAATAGATTTAGCCCATCGGGTTTGTCCGGAAAGAGCAAAAGCAATTCCCTGTAAATCAGCATAAGCATTAAACAAAATGCCATATTTCAACGCAGTCTCAACTCCAAGCACATACCGTTTTTCAGCTTCACGAAAATTTTTGACTCCAAGGGCACAATCACTTTTTAAATGCCTTGCTCCGGAAATCCAAAATGGTTGATTTAAACTTATTGAGGAAGGTAACAGCTCGTCCAAATAAGGTAAAGCCTTATCAAATTGTTTGGAGTGAACCAACGATATACATAAATAGCCCAATGCATTATTTAAAAGTCCCGGTTTGTCCATTGTCCTGGCCAGTTCAAGGCATCTCTCGCTGTGTTTGATCGCCTTCTCCATGTCTTTGGAAATGGACTGATGGCTTGCACTAAGGTGATTCAATACAATTGCTTCTTCAAATCGATTCTTCAATCCATTCCATAATGAAAGGCTTTTGTTAAGTAAATCAAAAACATAATCCCGATCCTTGAAATAGAAAGCTAAATATCCCAATCCACATAGATTTCGGGCATATGCCTCAGTTCCTTTTGTTCCCTTTGACAAAGCCTTTTCCAAATATTGTTTACCGGACAAGAAATTGGGAACAAGTACCCAGTACCAGAAAAGATATCCAACAAGAATACTGAACTCCTCAGGACAATTTTGTTCGGCCCAGTTCAATGCACTATTCAGATTGTAATTCTCCTGCTTCAATTTAGTCAGCCAAACGAGTTGTGATTCAAATTGTTCCTGATATGCCTGTTCAGCAATCCCGGTAAAATACTCCAGATGTCTTTTTCGGGCCTGTACTGCTTCGTCCATTTCAACAAGTAAATTCGATGCAAACCTTTGCAGTGTTTCCAATAATTTATACCTCATTGTTTGTCCTGACAGGTAAACTGTCTGTATCATTGATTTCTCCACTAACTGAGACAACAGATCCAGTATTCTTTCTTTTGGCAGAATTTCATTTGCACAAACCTCTTCTGCAGCATCAAGATCAAATCCTCCTGAAAACAAACTCAGTTGTCTGAACAAGGCTTTTTCCTTCTCAGAAAGTAAATTATAACTCCATTCAATGGCAGCCTGAATGGTTTTATGTCGGTCAGCAGTATTTCGATCCAGAGAAGGTAAAGTGTCAAATCTTTCTGATAACCGGTTAAGTATGGTAAATGTATCCATATACCTGGTGCGACAGGCTACCAGTTCAATCGCAAGTGGAATACCATCCACACGATGACAAATGGTTGAAACAGTGGAAGCATTCTTTTCAACAAGCTCAAATCCTGAATTATTCAATCGGGCGCGATCGGTAAACAGGCAAACTGCTTCAGACTTTCCGGCTATATCAACATCAATGGCAGCTTCAGGATCAGGCAGCGTAAGAGAGGGAACCAACCATATCTTTTCTCCCTTGATATTAAATGCTTCCCGACTGGTAACAAGCAGTGACAAACCAGGCACAGACTCGATTAACTTATGTGATATTGCAGAGCAGGTTCTGATCAGGTGTTCACAATTATCAAGCAGAATTAAAAGTTTCTTATCCTTCATTCCTCCCACAACGATGTCCATCAGATCTCTGCCAGGTGCTTCTGAGAGTCCAAGCGTGGTCATCAATTGCGTTATCACAAGCTCTTCCGCCTCAATGGGTGCTAAGTCAACAAACCAAATGTCATCCGGGAAATATTTAACCAATTGTGCAGCCACCTCACAGGCCAGCCTTGTTTTACCGCATCCCCCTGTGCCTGTAAGTGTGACGATCCGGTGTTTTTCGATCAGACTAAT
>JAAYJR010000147.1 GCA_012522835.1 Bacteroidales bacterium | reverse complement strand
GGTCAATGGTTTCCAAAAATTGGTGTTTATGAAAATGCAGGAGAACGAGGACGTGAAACCGGCGGATGGAATTGTCACCAGTACCATGCGAATTCAGAGTTTTATGCCGATTTTGGTGTTTACAATGTCGATATCAATGTCCCTAATGACTTTGTGGTCGCTTCAGGAGGAAAACTTTTCGATAAAAAGACAATATCCGACAGTACTGTAACCTGGTATTTTAGGGCGGAAGACATTGTTGATTTTGCCTGGACTACATCAGACAGATATCAGGTTGCAAAAACGAATTGGGGTTATGTTGATATAGAGGTATTTCTTCAACCAGAGCATTTTCATATGGCCGACCGTTATAAGGAATCAGTTGTTGCAGCCCTTGATTTTTTTGCAGAAAAGCTGGATTCTTTTCCATATCCGCATTTGGCAATTATTGATCCTCCATATTATGGAATGGGTGCAGGCGGAATGGAATATACAACACTTTTCACTGGTGGTTCTGTTAATTTTGCTCCTGAAGGGATATTGTTAACCGAATTAGTTACTGTACACGAATTTGGGCATGCCTTTTTTATGGGAATTCTGGCCACCAACGAATTTGAGGAAGCCTGGATGGATGAAGGTATGAATACTTACTTTGAAACCCGGATTATGGACAGATACTACGGCCAAAAAACGTCCATAGTAAATTTTGCAGGATTAAAAATTGGAGATACTGAAAATTGCAGGTGGAGTTATGCTTCAATGTCAAATCCCCGTATTGCTGAAACTTATCGTTACTCCTGGGCTTACCCATACGGTAATTATGCGTTATTCAGTTATTATAAACCCACAATAATGCTGGCTACTTTTGCGAACATATGGGGTGAAGCAACCATGGATAAAATTATGAAAACCTTTTATGACCGATGGAAGTTCAGGCATCCAAATACACAAAATTTTCTTGATATTGTCTATGAAGTTGTGTTGGAAGTACATGGCGAAAGCGCAGTTGTCAGCACTAAGAATTTTTTCGATGAATTTCTTTTTGGCAACGGCGTTGCTGATTATGCCATAACGCTGATTGACAACAGGGAAACATCTCTGCCTGCCGGAATATTTGACAAAGATGGACAAACAGCTTTTGTTAAAAATGAAAAAGATAAGGATGCTGAACAAAAATTCAATTCACGGGTTCGGATTGAACGACTTGGTGAAGTAAGCCTGCCGGTTGAAGTACTGGTTACATTTGAATCTGGCAAAGAAGTGATGGAAGTTTGGGATGGAAAATGGAATGCCACAGAATTTATTTACACCGAAGCAGAAAAGGTAATATCTGCTGTTGTTGACCCAAATCAAAAGCTGCTTTTAGATATAAATTTCATGAACAACAGTTATACCGTAAAACAAAAGTCACCTGTTTTTGGTAAGCTGTTTTTCAATTTTCTGAATGTGCTTCAAAATTTCATGCAGTTTTTTGTATGGTTAGTTTAAATCGGTTGGGTAATGACTCTTTGTTATTCAAAAAAAATTTATAGCTACATAAAAGTAAGGAGATTGGGATTGGGAACAAGAATAAAATTTCAATAAATTACTAATCTAAAAAAACAAACCTATGATGATATTTACCGCATATACTAAGGGATTATTCAAATCCGCCTCCAATCTGAGCATGTTAGTATTAATTTGGGTGCTGAACTTTTCTATGGCTCTTTTACTGGCAGTTCCATTTTATGCAGCATTAAAGAGTACAGCAGGTAGTACCATGATACCTGGTAAATTATTATCAGAGTTTAATTTTACGGCTGCCATGGAATGGGTGCGGGCGTCCGGAAACATCCCAGGCATTTTTTTAATACTGGCAGTATGCATTGTAGTTGCCTATTATCTGATGTGGATATTTATTTCCGGGGGTATTTTACAATCGCTTAATAAAAGTCATTTTACAAAGAAGCGTTTTTGGAATGGAAGCGCTGAAAATTTCTTTCGCTTTTTAGGGGTTTCTGCAATCATATTGTTTTTTCAGGTTATTTTAGCCGGAATTGTTGTTTTTGGGGTTTCAGTAGTTTTAAAGGGACTTCAGGAAACTGCTGTAAGCGAAGATGAATATGTACATTGGGCTTTAGGTGGCGGAGCTTTGTTTTTATTTTTTTGGCTCTTTTGGTCTGCCGTCGCCGATTATGCAAAATTTTATTTATTGAAAAACAATAGTTTTAATGTATTTGGTGCGTTATTTCGAACCTTCATTTTTGCATTTAAGCATTTTTTTAAGGTCTATCTGCTTCGGTTCTTACTGTTTTTAACTCCATTACCCATTTGGTACATCTTTTGGAAACTGAGTGGAAGTGTAACACAGGCAACTTTGGCAGGATTAATTGTTTTATTTTTTATTCGCCAGTTATTTTTAATCGTCCGTATTTGGTTTCGGGTTTGGGTTTACGGTTCGCAACTAAAATTGTTTACGGCGTACTTTCCAAACAACAAACAGTTAAACCTCGAATTAAGACATAAGGCTAAACAGGAAAAAGAAGCAGCAAAAAAAGCAAATGAAACGAGCATGATTCTAGAATCACAAAAAAGTATGATTAAAACATGTGTGAGTTCCATCTCATACCTTAGAAAATAAACAATTTTAATGAGATGAAAATAATATAGTGCTTGAATTAGATTCTGTGCCAGAATAGGAAAAACGATAAAAATTGATCTCTTAATTTCAATTTAGATTGACCATCGAAAGGTAAATTACCACTATACTTTTTAAAAGGAGACTTTTATTCTGCTCTTCCAGTTAACCTGCCAAGATTTACAACCCTCAAAAATTATTGATTTACTTGCGATTAGACTAAACATTTGGATGCATCTTCAATTTTCGTTTATTAAGGTGCACCCTGATTCTAAAAAGGCATTAATCATTCTGGTCAATAATATTAATAGTTATGGAGAAATCGGGCACAAAAAAAGAGGTCGAAATTTGCTTGCAAATTCAATCGAATACCTTTTAAAAATAATCGATTGAATGAGATTAAAATGACCTCTTGTCCTGTCTGGCTCCCCTGACAGCCGGAAGTTGCAACCTAATTTGTGAAAATTTGGTGTAAAGTACCACCTAACTTGAACTCATATTGGGCAATTATTTGTTCAATTGAGTCAATCGTGAACCATTGATAAAGCAAAAAGTTCACAATGCATTTCAATTTCCTTTCTATGATTTGGTGGTAACAAATCAGGATGAAATTCAAAAAATGACTATATTTGAAACATGCTTACCAGAAAAGAAATATTATATAAGTTGAAAGAATTAAAGCCAATTCTTTATAAAGATTTTGCCGTTAAAGAAATTGGATTGTTTGGTTCTTTTTCCGATGAAAGCCATACAGAAGATAGTGATATTGATCTGCTCGTTGAACTTGAAAAACCCATAGGATGGAAATTTTTTTCTCTGGAATTATATCTTGAAAAAATTTTTAATAGAAAGATTGACCTCGTCACAAAAAATGCCATAAAAGAACAAATCAGAGATAGTATCCTTCAAAAAATCAAATACGTATAATTTGAAAAAGAATGACCGGACATATACGATGTACCTTGAAGATCTTCTAAATGCAATAACTCGCATTGCAGAGTATATAGAAGGTTATACATTTGATGAATTTAAAAAAGACTATAAAACGGTTGATGCTGTAATACGAAATTTTGAAATTATTGGTGAAGCATCGAAAAATCTTCCACAGGAAATAAAATTAAAATATCC
>JAAYJR010000209.1 GCA_012522835.1 Bacteroidales bacterium | reverse complement strand
GTCAGGAATGAAGAAGAGAATATAAGAAATTATCTCCCATCAGTACTGGAAATAAAAAATACCGGATTTGAACTAATTGCGGTTGATGATTACTCCGGAGATAATTCTATGGCTTTGCTGGGAGCATTAAAGGAAAAATACGGACATATAAAGATTTCCTCGCTGAATCAGGAAACATGGTACTCTGTAAAGATGGCACAGAACCTTGCCATAAAAGCTGCCGGATACGACTGGATTATGGTTATTCCTCCCTCAGTGTGCAAATTTAATCCCGAATGGCTTCAGTTAATTACGGCATCGCTTAACAACTATGCAGAAGTTATTGTAAATTATTCAAATGTACAGCATACAGGTTCCTTTTTTAATGTTCTCTACAGGATAGAGAACTTCTTTCAGCAAATCAGGAGTGCCGGATATATAGTCAACGGACTACCTTTTGTTCTATCAGAAGAAAATATAGCTTTCAGAAAGGAAAAATATTATTTATCAGGCGGATACCGGCACAAAGCAGGTGAACCATATGCAAATCTGGAATTAATTATCAACACTTTCATCAGAAAAAAAAGTACCAGGATCCTTTTCAATGAAAAAACGACAATTTTCAAAAATGAGGCCATTCCTGCTTCCGGTTTTTTTGATTTGTTAAAAAAGGAGATCCGGATCAGAAAGTATCTTAACCCCTCAAGAAAAATTATGCTTGCTACCGAAGAATTCACCGAATGCATCTTCCTTCCATCCATGGCGGCAATATACTTTATAATTCCTCCCCTGCTCCCTGTTTTATCATTATTACTTCTTTTAATAATTTTAACAAGATTGTTTATCATAAAAAAAGCTGTCAAACGTTTGAATGAAAATAAATTATTATTATCTTCGTTAATATATGCACTGTTTTTACCATGTCTTAAGTTGGGTTACCGGTTTTATTATAACCATTACATCCTTAAAAAAAGATGCAGAAACAAAAGATAAATTTGTCAGCAAAAGCCAATCAGGATTATATACTTGTAAAAATGGCTTTAGATGGCGATGAGAATGCATTCACAAGATTACTCTCACGATATAAGGATTCTATATATTATATGTTACTTAAAATGGTAAACAACAAGAGTGATGCAGAGGATCTGACACTTGAAGCGTTCGGCAAGGCTTTTAAAAACCTGCACCAGTATTCACCCACTTACGCTTTCAGCACCTGGTTATTCAGAATTGCCTCCAATAACTGCATTGATTTCTTACGCAAAAAAAAAGGCACATATATCACTATTGAAAATGATTCAGTTAACTCCGATGAGGGAGACTCAGTTAAACTGAGGTCAAAAGACCTGAATCCCGAAGAAAAATTTATCCGTAAACAAAAAGCTATACTTTTACACCGTGTTGTCAGAAAGTTAAAACCGCGCTACCGTACCCTTGTGGAGTTAAGGTACTTCAGGGAATACTCTTATGAAGAGATTGCCAATGAACTTAACCTGCCCCTGGGTACGGTGAAGGCCCAGCTGTTCAGGGCCCGTGAGATATTGTTTAAAATGATTGACAACACAGAAATAAACAACGGATAAAATTATGGATATCCTTTTAACGTACTTCCCGGAATTAACTTCCGAACAGGAAACCCGGTTCAGGTCATTAGAATCCCTTTATAATGAATGGAATTCAAAGATAAATGTCATTTCAAGAAAAGATATCTCTGAATTGTACGAACGGCATGTCCTTCATTCTCTGGCAATTGGAAAATTTATCAAATTTCTTCCGGGAACTAAAATCCTGGATGCCGGTACCGGCGGAGGTTTTCCCGGGATACCGCTGGCAATTCTTTTTCCCGGGGTACATTTTCATCTTATCGATTCAGTCGGCAAAAAAATTAAAGTAGTAAATGAAATCTCTTCAGCCCTGGGGTTGAAAAATGTGACTACCGGACAGATCAGGCTTGAGAGCCTGAAGGCTAAGTATGATTTTGTAGTAAGCCGGGCTGTAACCAGATTGCCTGAATTTGCCGGATGGGCAAAAAAAAATATCTCCCCGGTTAATAAAAATGCGATTCCAAATGGGATACTATATCTGAAAGGCGGAGATCTCTCCTCAGAGTTAAAGCCATTCAAAAAAAATGTGCTTGTTCAGGACCTCTCACAATATTTTAAGGAGGAATATTTTAAAACAAAGAAGCTGGTTTATATTGAATTTTAAAATCCGTTCGCTCAAGCGAACGGCAAGGGATAAGGTCTTGAACAACTAACTGCTATACATCAGGGCCTTATCCATTGCCGTCGGCTTGAGCCGACGGATCAGGGGGCCAGATAATATAATAAATTTCCCTGCATTATTATGCATCCGTTCGCTCAAGCGAACGGCAAGGGATAAGCTCTTGAACAACTAACTGC
>JAAYJR010000189.1 GCA_012522835.1 Bacteroidales bacterium | reverse complement strand
TGAAACAATGCCTTCATGTGTGGAGGGAGGGGTGCAGACATGAAGGATGTCATTTTGAACTATAAGCTCTTCAAGACTATTGAAAGAACGAATATTTCTTGGTCCTGTGAATTGTTCAAGTTTTTCTTTTGTAGGTGACCAGGCTCCTGTAATAAGGGTCTTTACACCATAAACTCTTTGCAGTGCTTCATAGTGAAATCTGGCAGCAAAACCAGATCCGACAATGCCACAGCGCAGTGTTTTTTCTGACATTAACGGTGGATTATTTCAGTTTTTTAATTCCCATATTCCATAAAGTGAAGCTGAATATATCAGCATATTGCTCTATCGATTTGCTTACCGGAGTGCCTGCTCCATGACCGGCATTTGTTTCTATCCTGATAATGACAGGATTATTGCCTGAGTGTTTTGCCTGCAGAGTGGCAGCAAACTTAAATGAATGAGCAGGGACTACCCGGTCATCATGGTCGCTTGTTGTTATAAGGGTGGCAGGGTAATTAACTCCTTCCTTGATATTATGCAAAGGAGAGTAAGCCAGCAGATATCTGAACATTTCAGGATTATCATCAGCAGTACCGTAATCATAAGCCCAGCCGGCTCCGGCTGTGAATTTATGGTAACGGAGCATATCAAGAACGCCTACAGCCGGAAGAGCTACTGCAAACATATCTGGTCTCTGTGTCATGACTGCGCCTACCAGCAGACCTCCGTTTGATCCTCCCCTTACGGCAAGATATGGAGTGGAAGTATAATTATTATCTGTAAGATATTGTGCAGCTGAGATAAAATCGTCGAAGACATTTTGTTTGTTCATTTTGGTACCTGCCAAATGCCATTTTTCTCCATATTCACCTCCTCCACGTATGTTGGGAACGGCATATATGCCCCCCATTTCAAGCCATAGAGCCGTGGTGACAGAGAATTCGGGCGTCTCACTGATACTGAAACCGCCGTATCCATACAGAATGGTGGGATTTTTACCGTCACGAGAGGTGTCCTTACTGTAAGTTATTATCATAGGTATCTTTGTGCCATCAGCAGATTCATAGAAGACCTGCTCCGATACGTATGAATCACTGTTAAATCTGACTTCAGGTTTTTTGTAAATCTCTGCTTTACCCGTCTCAGGATCCATTTTGTACATCACAGTGGGTGTAGTGTAATTGGTAAAAGAATAATACACATCCTTATCTGATTTTTTCCCGGAAAAACCTCCTGCAGTTCCCGGACCGGGCAGTTCAATTTCACGAATAAGCTGTCCGTTGAGGTCAAATTGTTTTATGTATGAAACAGCATCCCTGAGATAATGAGCAAACAGATAGCCTGAAGCTGTAGCGGGATTAAGTACATTTTCCGTTTCGGGAATAAGATCAATCCAGTTTTCAATTCCCGGATTATTCGCGTTAACTGTTACTATTTTTCTGTTCGGGGCGTTTAGGTTAGTTGAAATAAACAGCCTTGATCCTTCGTTATTAATGACATAATGTTCATTATCGAAATTACCGGCAATTGCAATGAAACTGCTGTTCGGTACTGTCAGGTCCATGATGTATAGCTCATTTCCTGTTGTTGATTCAGCAGCAGTTACAATAAGGAACCTGTCATCTTCAGTCACTGTACCGTCAACATACCTCCTTTTTATATCAGAACCAAATACTACTTTATCTTCTTTCTGTGAGGTCCCCATCTTATGGAAATAAAGCTTATGGTGATCTGTTTTTGCAGACAATTCACTTCCCTGGGGTTTGTCGTAGCTTGAATAATAAAATCCCTCATTACCTTTCCAGGAAATGCCACTAAACTTGACATCTTTTATAGTGTCTCCAATTATTTGTTTTGTATCGGTATCCATGACAATAATTTTGCGCCAGTCGGATCCTCCTTCTGAAATAGAATATGCCAGTCTGGAACCATCTTTTGAGAAACCCATTTCTGCGAGGGAAGTAGTGCCGTCAGCAGAAAAACTGTTAGGATCGAGGAAAAGTTCAGGTTCTCCTCCTTCTTTCTGACGGTAATATACATACTGATTCTGAAGGCCATCATTTTTGGCAAAATAAATGTAATCACCCTCTCTGAAGGGGATACTGAATTTTTCATAATTCCATATCTCCATCAGACGTTCTCTTATCTGATCACGGTAGGAGATTTTGTCAAGATATCCGAAAGTGATATTATTCTGGGCTTTAACCCATTCTTCAGTTTCTTTTGACATATCATCCTCAAGCCATCTGTAAGGATCGGCAACAGGAACGCCAAAGATCGTATCCACCACATTGCCTTTTCTGGTATCAGGGTATTTTAAATTTTCATTTGTACTTCTTCCACAGGAGGCTGATAATAAGATAACCATGACTAAATAAAAATATCTGATCATATGATTAGGATTTAAACTATTTTACATTAAATGATTATTTATCAGGTTCAAAAGTAATTAAAAGAAACTGATTAATTACAAATCTTTTATTGCTTTTTACTTAATTAAAATGTACTTTTATAAGAGTGTTTGAACGCTAAAAGTTAAAGAATTAATGCCAGACTGTTAATATTTTAATTTTACTTATACTTAATTTAACCTAATCCTTTAACTATGAGAAAATTGACAACTTTGCTTGTACTCCTGCTGTTTTCAGGTTTACAAGTCGCATTTGCTCAGAGGACTGTCACCGGGAGAGTCACCACGGCAACAGACGGATCAGTTCTTCCGGGAGTTACCGTGCTGGTCGCTGGTACCACAATTGGCAGTCTTACGGACGGTGATGGAAGATACTCCATTTCAGTGCCTGATAATCAGGCTGTACTACGTTTTTCATTTGTTGGCTACACAGAACAATCAGTAACCGTTGGTTCACAGTCGACGATTAATGTTGTTCTGGAAGAAGCTCTTCTCCAAATGGACGAAGTTGTTGTAACAGCCCTTGGCATTACAAGAGAACAAAAGAGTCTTGGTTATGCGGTAACAACTGTAGACAATGACGTTTTATTGGAAAACGTGGCACTTAGTGTAGCACAATCGCTTGATGGCAGGGTTGCAGGGTTGAACATCAATGTACCTTCCTCCGGAGCTGGCGGTAGTGTGGCTATTAATTTGCGCGGAAGTGGTAGTCCACTTCTTGTCGTTAACGGTCTTCCTATGGGTACGGCAGGCGGAGGTAATAGTGGCATTGGCCGAGACTATGGTAATGATTTTAACCGCCTTAATCCTGATGACATTGAAGAGATGGTAGTATTAAGGGGGGCTACTGCAGCAGCTCTTTACGGTTCGCGAGCATCAAACGGTGCTATTCTTATTACTACAAAAAAGGGGGCAGGACAGGGAATCGGTCTTGAGTATACTTCAAACTTTCAGGCACAACAAATACTGGATTACTTCGAATTCCAGGATTTATTTGGACAGGGAAGGGGTGGGACAAAACCTACCACTGTAGGAGTTTCAGTAGGTAACGCTCAGTTTATGTGGGGTGCTCCGTATGATGGAAAACCATATCCTATTTTTGATGGTACCGAAATTCCTTATTCATATATTGGACCAAGGATTACAGATTACTACAGACTAGGAAAAACGCTTACGAATACTGTAGCATTCTCGGGTAGCACTGGTGGCAGTGCCCCGACAAACAGGTTCAGGTTTTCTTATTCGAATGCTACTGACGAAGGTCTTGAACCGGACAACGAATACAAGAGACACATCGTGAACTTTAATGTTAATCATGAAATTTTACCAAAACTCGTGTTTTCTTTGAGTGCTAACTATTCCAACGAAAAACGCATTAATCCACCGAATACAGGGGGACAGGGCGATGGTTCAATGAACTTCCTTACCCGTATGTCCTTGTGTATTCCCTTAGAAAAATTCCAAAGTAGAGAAAGTGCATACGACCCGGTAACAGGTACCGAAAGGGTAACTTCGGGCTTTCAGGGTACGCTTCTGAACCCATATTATCCTGTGTTAGCAGGTTATAGTGATATTCGTGACTCAGAAAATTTAATGGCAACCGGCACATTACGTTACGATTTTACTGACTGGCTTTATATTCAGGGCAGGTACAACTTCGCCAGTTCATCTAACGCTTCCGAAACTAAAAGGCCGGGGGGTATAGGTACAAGCAACCCGTTTAATAGTGACGGTACATATAAGGGAAGCTACAGCAGAGGCAGCAGTTGGTCGAAAAACATAAATTCCGAATTCCTTTTGGGCTATAACAAACGGTTCGGTAAATTTACGACACTTGCAAGCTTTGGTGGAAACACTCGCAGGAGTGAGAACCATAGGGTAAGCGTAGACGGTTCGAATTTTGTTGTCCGTGATTTTTTCTCGATAGGTAATGCTACAAACAAAACTTCGGGTAATCCTTCTTATGGCAATAGCAGGACGAATTCGCTTTACGGAATGGCAGAAGTTTCGTATAACTCTACTTTTTATCTTAATGCTACGGGAAGGACCGACTGGTTCTCGAATCTGGTAAAAGTCAAGAGAACCTATCAATTCTATCCTTCGGTATCGGGTAGTATTGTATTTTCCGAATTTATAAATCAGGGCTGGCTTGATTATGGTAAAGTAAGAGGTTCGTGGACCCAGGTAGGCAACGCAGGAGGCATTAGTGCAAACTATGGTCTTGTTACATACAATCTTGCCACCAACCAGTTTAACGGAATTCCAACTGGTAGCCTTTCAGCTCCGGTAGTTAATTTGAATATTACGCCTTATAATGTTTCCGAAAAGGAAATAGGATTAGAAATGAGGATGTTTAATGACAGACTTTATACTGACCTTGCACTATATGAAAAGCGTATGGATAAACAAATATATGGCGTTCAAATTTCCAACATGTCAGGAACCGGTTCTATCAGTGACAATGTCGGTTCGAGAAAATACTTTGGTTTTGAATCGTTAATTGAATATAAGCCGATTGTTACTAATAATTTTACATGGACTACTTCGTGGAACAATACCTGGATGTCAAGTAAAGTGCTTTCTTTAGGTGTTGATGAAGAAGGAAAGCCAATTATGCTATCACAAACAGCCGACTGGTGGGCTAACGGTGGTGCCAACACTTTCATGGGAATGTCGTATGATGTAGTAGGGAAGAAGGAAGGCCAAATATTCGTAGGGACTTATATGAGAGATGCCAATGGTAATAAATTGGTACAAAACAACGGAATGTTGGTTGGAACATACAGGGATCCAAAGGCTCCTAAGGAGGGAAGTAATGGTAACGGGATGTACAGTTTTGGTTCTGGAAATCCGAATCACATAGGAGGATGGAACAATTCATTCACCTATAAAAATCTTTCAGCCAGCATATTTATGGCTTACAGATTTGGAGGCAAGGTAATTTCATCAACATACCTTAATATGACAAGGCAAGGGTTCTCGAAGCTGTCGCTCGAAGGTCGCGTTGATGAAAACGGCAACCCAATGGTGAACCCAGACGGAAGTGCAAAACACTATCTCGTAGTAGATGGCGTTTATGCTAATGCTGGAACACATAAGGATCCTGTGACTGGTGAAACGGTAGCACACGAAGCAGGAGATAAAAATGAATCAGTAGTTACCGACTTACAAACCTTTTATACTGACTACCGAAGCATGCAAATCGGGGATCCATTTATATTTTCGACAGATTATATTAAGATAAGAAACATTTCGTTGAGCTATAACCTGACAAGTGCGGTTAGTAAAGTCTATTTTCTTAAATTTGTTAAGGGTGTAACACTTTCAGCATCAGTTAGGAACCTGGCAACTCTTTACAAAGAAATACCCAATGTTGACCCTGAACAAATATCAACAACAGGAGACAATGGCTATGAAGGCGGGGCATTACCAGTAACCCGTAATTATTCTTTTGGGATAAATGTGAGATTTTAATACTTAACTACTAAGTAAATAATATTATGAAAAAGTTAAAACTAATAACATTTATAAGTGCTTTCCTGCTTTTATTTGTGGGATGCGACCAGGATTTTGAAGAATTAGCACTCGAAGGTCAAAAATACACATTAACAGATTTGGATCCCGGAATAGTTTTTGCCGGATCGCAACGTGTTGGCTTTGGCAGCTCCTGGGAATCTGAAGCTACTGTAGTTCAATATTTTGTGCTCCCATATAATTTGGGCGCTACAGCAGGGTTTAATTTTAATTACGATGTCATGGGGCAACAAAATGCGGAATGGGGTAATTATACAGGTAATCTTCGAACATATAAAAATCTTTTGAAAATAATTGATGAAAGTTATCCTGAAAGAACAAACCTGAAAAGCGTTATCCGTATGTGGAAAGCCTTTGTGTTTATGAACATCGTTGACACTCATGGCGATATCCCCTACTTTGATGCAATAAGAGCCGATGAAGGCCCGGATTATTGGAGGCCCAAATATGACGATGCTCAGGAAATTTACGACGACCTTGAAAAAGAAATCAGGGAAGCAGTAGCAGCGTTAGATCCAAATAAAGATTTCATGGAGTACGATGTATTCTTTGGACCAAAAGGTCATGTTGGTTCACCGG
The DNA here is from genome assembly GCA_012522835.1 of Bacteroidales bacterium. Taxonomy (GTDB): domain Bacteria; phylum Bacteroidota; class Bacteroidia; order Bacteroidales; family Prolixibacteraceae; genus JAAYJR01. Next base: position 2,107 of record JAAYJR010000189.1, on the reverse strand, counting down.
ATGCTGCAGCACAGGTTGCTAGGTGGAAAAAGGTTGGCAATACTCTGTTGTTGCGCATGGCCCTGCGTTATTCCAAGTTGAATCCGTCAAAAGGTGCCGCACTTGCTACTGAAGCGTTTAATGGCGGAGTAATGGAGTCTAACGATGATAATGTAATGGTAACTTACGAGCCACCAAATTTTTCAAACGGAAGACACGGTAATCTTGTAAATGCGGCAACCAATCCGTACTATTATTATGCAGCCGAGCCGTTTGTAAATCAGTTAAAGAATACCCAAGATCCGAGGAGCAAGTATATTATTGCAAAATTTAATGACGCTGTTGCCGTTCAGACTGCAACCGGAAGTCTTGACTGGGCTGATCAGTTTGGAGTACCTGTAGGAATACCGGCTGATGTGATTACGGATCCTGCAAATGCATCTTTATACAGAGGGGCGCATCCCATAAGCAACGGGCTGAATTATTCTCAGATTAATGTACAGGCAGGTGCGTCGACTTTAACGCCGTCGTACTGGCTTACGTATGCCCAAACTTCGCTGTTACTTGCCGAAGCTGCCCATAGAGGATGGATACCCGGAGGCGATGCACAAGCTCAGGTATATTACGAAAATGGCATAAAAGCTGATATGGACAGGTATGAATTAATAGCAACTTATGCGGCGTCAAATCCGGCAAATGGAATAACATATCCTCTCAAAATTACTGAGGCCGAAAAAGCCGATTATCTTGCTAACCCATTAGTAGCATGGAATACTGCTGATGCGCTTAAACTTATAAATACTCAATATTGGGTTGTCCATATATGGGACCCCAGGGAAGGCTTGTTTAACTGGAGAAGAAGCGGTTATCCTGTGTTAGAGCGCAATAAATATAACGATAATTTTCTGGAAAACGGAGGGGATGGATTTGTTCACAGATATCGTTATACTGATGATGAATATAGAAGAAATAAAGCAAATGTTGAAGCTGCTGCTGCCAAAATAGGTGGAGATTTTGTGACTACCAGGGTTTTCTGGGATATAAAGCTTCCTTAACTTATCAGAGTTTAAATAATTAAGCAAATATCATTATTTAAACCAGACTGGAAATAATATAAAGGAGTCAACTTTTCATTGACTCCTTTTTTATTTAAATTAGCAATTAATTAAATAATACATAACTTACTATAAATGATAGCATAAAATGAAAAAGACACTATTACTTCTAATAATAATCATTAGTGCAATTTTTACGGCTTCTTCTCAAAATGTAGGATCTTCACCCGAATATATTAAAGCAATAACATCCCAGTGGAAAGGAGAACGATTTGCCGACGGAAGACCAAAAGTATCGGATGAGTTACTCGAAAGACTTGAAAAACTGCCAATTGAAGCTGTTTGGGCAGTATTACGTAACAGGGGTTATTTAAATCAGTTTGAAGGTAACTGGACAATTCTTCACCCGGATCAGGCAATGACTGGTCGTGTGATAACAGCACAGTATATGCCTTTAAGGCCCGACTTCGATGAATGGGTCAAAGAGCAGGGTAAAAGGGAAAACAGAACTAATCCGCCTACCAACTCATGGCCTATTGATATTCTCACCAATGGTGATGTATATGTAGCTGATTCATATGGGAAGGTTGATGATGGTCCGATTTTAGGAGATATTCTTGGCACATCAATTTATACCAGGTCAAAGAAGGGCATTATTGTCAACGGTACTATAAGAGATCCGGATGGCTTATTAAGAATAGAGGGCTTCAACTCGTGGTCGAAAGGGATGGATGCCTCTTTCCTGCAACAGATGATGCTAACATCGATCAATGTTCCCATCCGCATAGGGCGTGCAACAGTGTTACCAGGGGATGTTGTTCTGGCAAAAAGCCATGGAGTGCTTTTTATACCTGCCCACCTGGTGGACGAAGCTGTCTCTACTGCAGAAGTCACTGAGATACGCGATGCGTTTGGTATTACCCGTATTAAAGAAGGTAAATACACATCAGGTCAGATTGACAGCCAGTGGCCACCGGAGATAATAAAAGACTTTCTGGAATTTGTCAAACAACAACACGGGAAATTACCCATGACCGATGAGGCTCTTGACAGGTTTATGAAGGAGAGAAACT